>CAYTFA010000166.1:0-5268 GCA_964436755.1 uncultured Rhodocyclaceae bacterium
ACACCGGCTACATGGTCGGCGGCTGTTCGCCCTTCGGCACCAAGAAGGCGCTGCCGTTGCACATGGAGAAATCCATCCTCGACCTGCCGCTGATCTACATCAATGGCGGCCGGCGCGGCTACCTGGTCGGCGTGCATCCGCACGACATCCTGAAAGTGCTGCAACCGAAGATCGTCGAATGCGCGCTGAAGGAGTGAGCAGGTCCGCCCGGCGCAATCAGTAGGTGGGCAGGCTGAGCCGCCAGCGGATTGCCGCGAGGCGCAGGCCCAGCACCACCGCTCCCCCGGCGGCAGCCGCGGCGGCATCGCCAAAGCCGAGATGCAGGGCGCCGAGCAGGGTCAGCGCACCCAGCCAGGAGGCCGTGGCGTAGAGCGTACCGGGGCGCATCACCAGCGGCACCTCATTGACCAGGATGTCGCGCAGCATGCCGCCCACCACGCCGGTGATCACCGCCAGCAGCGATGCCACCAGCCAATGCACGCCGGCCGCGACGGCAATCTGGCAGCCGACCACGGTAAATAGCGCGAGGCCCATCGCGTCCGGCACCACGAAGAGGCCGGGGCGCACCCGGACGCGGCGGGCCACGACGAAGGTGGCGCCGACCGCGAGCAGGCCGCAGACCAGGTAGGCGACATCGCCCAGCCAGAACACCGGGCGGTTCAGCAGCAGGTCGCGCAAGGTGCCGCCGCCGAGGCTGGTGGCCAGCCCGACCACCACGGCACCGACCAGGTCCATTTTCTTGTCCTCGGTTTCCAGCACCGCCGAGGCGGCATTGACCGCCACCGCCGCCATGCCGATGGCGTAGATCAGCTCGGCCGGCGCGGGCAGCGGGGTCATCGCGAGCGTTCGATCTGCACGCCGACGCGGCGCACGCCCTTCATGATGCCCATCTTGGCGATGCTGATCTTGACCCAGGGCGCGCCGAACTCGTTCAGCAGCAGGCCGATCACGTATTCGCCGAGCGTTTCCAGCAGGTTGAAGTGGCGCGTCGCCAGTTCGGCGCGGATCCGTTCGATCACCGCGTCATAGCGGATGGTCTGGTCGATGTCGTCGTTCTGTGCCGCCGCGTCGGGCACGCCGAAGGTCAGGCTGATTTCCAGCGTCTGCGGCGCCGCCTTCTCGCGCTCGAAGATGCCGACGTGGGCCTCGACCCGCATGTCGTCGATGAATATGAAATCCATGGCTTGGGCGGTCGCCCGGCCCCCGGGTAAAATTCCATTCTATGGAATCCGCGCTTAACCTGCTCATCGCCGCCGTGCTCGGCGACATCCTCGGCTCGCTGCCCTTCGCCGTGATCGTTTCGCGCCTGCTGCGCCTCGAGGACCCGCGCAGCTTCGGCTCGGGCAATCCGGGAGCGACCAACGTGCTGCGCGGCGGCAGCAAGCTGGCGGCGCTGCTGACCCTGCTCGGGGATGCGGCCAAGGGCTGGCTGGCGATGTTCGTCGCCGCCCGGGTCGGCGCGGACGCCACCGCGATCGCCATCGCCGGCGTGGCGGCCTTCCTTGGCCACGTGTTCCCGTTCACGCTGCGCTTTCGCGGTGGCAAGGGAGTCGCCACCGCGCTCGGCGTGCTGCTCGGCTTCTCGCCCGTGGTGGCAGGCATCACCGCCGCCATCTGGGTGGCCGTCGCTGCGCTGACGCGCTATTCGTCGCTGGCTGCGCTGGCCGGTGCCGTCGCGGCGCCTTTCGTCATGTGGAAGATCGTCGCCCGGCCGGAAGCCGTCACCGCCACGGCGCTGATGTGCATGGTGCTGGCGTATCGTCACAAGAGCAACGTACGAAAGCTGCTGGCGGGTACCGAGGGGCGCATTGGTGCCGGGCGCGGAAGCCGCTCCGTATAATCCACGCCGGACGGATATTCATCGGTGATTGAAGCCATGGACGATCTCGACTTCTCCGGAAAACCTGCGACGCCGGGACGCAAACCGGCGGCCGAGGCGGCTTCGCCCTACGACCCCAAGCTTGCGCTGGAGTTCTTCCGCGTCGCCGGCAGTGAAGAGCAAATTCCGGCAGGGCGCCAGATCTTCGCGGAGAACGAAAAGTCCGGCGGTTTCTTCTCTCGGGGGGCCCGCCTCTACCTGCTGCTGGAGGGTGATGTCACCCTGACCCTGAAGGGCAAGCCGCTCGAGCTCGTACTCCCCGGCGAAATCTTCGGCGAAATGGCGGCGATCGCCGACCTGCCGCGCAGCGCCACGGCGACGGCGCGCAAGGCCTGTCGCGTGCTTGCGCTCGACGAGCGCCAGTTCCTCCAGTCGCTGCAGCAGATGCCGCAGTTCGCCCTGATGCTGATGAGTGTGATGGCGCAGCGCCTGCGCCGCGGCATCGCCAGGCTGGCGGAGGCGAAACCGTCCCGCGTTGAGCCGCGCGTGCAGAAACATGCACTCGACCGGCGCGCACTGGCCGACCTGCAGGAGGCGCTGGGCGACCCGGCGCCGATGCGGGCGCAGGCAGGGCAGACGGTGGTGCAGCAGGGTGCCGTCGGCGCCTGCATGTTCGTCGTCACCGAGGGATGCATTGCCATCTCGCTCGACGGCCTGTCCGTCGAGACCGTCGAGGCCGGAGGCATTTTCGGCGAGTTGGCGCTGGTGGACCGCGCCGGCCGCGCCGCCACGGCCACGGCGGAAACGGATTGCTCATGGCTGCTGGTTTCGCGCGCCGACTTCCTCGCGCTGCTGAAGACCAAGCCGGATTTCGGCGTCGCGCTGCTGCGTGCGATGGGCAACCGCGTGCAGCACGTCGCCGAGTTGCTGCGCTAGCTCCTGCCGACGATGTCCGTCAGCGGCCAGCGCGGCCGCACGGCGAAGGCGCCGCTGCCTGCGGTGGCCGGCCGCTGCCGAAGCCGCTGGGCGCCGCAAAAGGCGATCATCGCCCCGTTGTCGGTACACAGGTCCAGGGCCGGATAACAGGCGCGGCCGCCGATGCCCGCCATGGCCGCGTCGAGGCGCTCGCGCAGGCGGCGATTGGCGCCGACGCCGCCGGCCACCACGATCTGCGACACGCCGCACTGGCGGCACGCCGCCATTGCCTTGGCGACCAGCACCTCGGTGACCGCCTCCTGGAACTCGGCGGCAAGGTCCGCCTTCTCGCTGTCGCCCAGGGGTGCCGTGCGTGCTGCGGTGAGCACTGCCGTCTTCAGCCCGGAAAAACTGAAATTGAGGTCGCCACTGTGCAGCATGGGGCGCGGCAGCGAATAGCGGCCGGGGCGGCCGCGCTCGGCCAGGTGCGCCAGCGCTGGGCCGCCGGGATAGCCTAGCCCGAGCAGCTTCGCCGTCTTGTCGAAGGCTTCACCTGCGGCGTCGTCGAGGGACTCGCCGAGCAGTGCGTACTCGCCGATGCGCTCGACGCGCATCAGCTGAGTGTGGCCGCCCGAGACGAGCAGGGCAACGAAGGGCGGCTGCGGCGCGTCGGCGGCGAGCAGCGGCGACAGCAGGTGGCCCTCGAGGTGGTGTATGGGGAGCGCGGGTACGTCGAGCGCTAGTGCCAGCGATTCGGCAAAGCTGGCGCCGACCAGCAGGGCGCCGGCCAGGCCGGGCCCGGCGGTATAGGCAATGGCGTCGATGTCGCCGCGGGTGCAGGCCGCCTCGGCCAGCACGCGCTCGAGCAGCGGGACGAGGCGGCGAATATGGTCGCGCGATGCAAGTTCCGGCACCACGCCGCCGTAGGCCTCGTGCATCGCCACCTGGGTATGCACGGCATTGGCGAGCAGGCCGCGCGCGCTGTCGTAGAGCGCGACACCGGTTTCGTCGCAGGAGGATTCGATGCCGAGCACGATCACCGCCACGATTCTACCGGCCGTTCAGAACAGGTTCAGCTGCGGACGAGCCGGATCGCCGCGTGGAGGACGGAAGCCGGTGCAGTCGAGCGGTGGCGTTGGCGTGTCGAGGCCGAGGCGGCGCACTGCCGTCTCGAAACGGCGGGCGATGATCCCGGCCAGCGGGCCGCGGCCGCTTTGGCGCGTGCCGTAGTTGCTGTCGTATTCGCGTCCGCCGTGCAGTTGCCGCATCAGGCTGTAGACATGTTCGAGGCGGCCGGGGTGGTGTTCCGCCAGCCAGGCGCGGAACAGCGGCTTTACCTCGTGCGGCAGGCGCAGCAGGATGTAGCCGGCGGACTGCGCGCCCGCCTCCCGCGCGGCGGCGAGTATGGATTCCATCTCGTGGTCGGTGAGCGCAGGAATCAGCGGTGCCACCATCACGGCCGTGGGGATGCCGGCCTGCGCCAGCGCGGCGATGGTGGCCAGCCGGCGTCGCGGCGAGGGCGCGCGCGGCTCCAGGGTGCGCGCCAGTTCCGCATCGAGCGTCGTCACCGAAACCGCGGCATGGACGCGCCGCTCGCGCGCCAGCGCCGCCAGCAGGTCGAGGTCGCGCAGCACCAGCGCCGACTTGGTGACCAGCGTTACCGGATGGCCGGTCTCGGCCAGCACTTCGAGCACGGCCCGGGTGACGCCGAGGCGGCGTTCGACCGGCTGCCAGGCATCGGTGTTGATGCCGAGCGCGATCGGGCGGCACGCATAGCCGGGCTTGGCCAGCTCGCGACGCAGGCAGGCGGGCGTATCGGCCTTCCAGGCCAGGCGCGTCTCGAAGTCGAGCCCCGGCGAGAGCCCGAGGTAGGCATGCGTCGGCCGCGCGAAGCAGTAGGCGCAGCCGTGCTCGCAGCCGCGATAGGGATTGATCGAGCGGTCGTAGGGAAGGTCCGGCGAGTCGTTGTAGGTGATCACGGTCTTCGCCGAGTCGACCACCAGTTCGGTCGGAAGCGCGGAAGGCTCATCCTCGTTCCACCAGCCGTCGTCGAGCGCCTCGCGCTGCCAGGCGTCGAAGCGGCCGTCGGGCGAGATCACGGCGCCGCGTCCCTTGCGCGGGGCGGCGGGCTTCATCAGCGAGACATCCTCATGCTGTGATTGTATCCAGTTATACCCCGCGTGGTCAGGCCGCTGCGTGGCAGAATCGCGCCCACGTTCCCATCCCCGGTTGCCGCGCTGAGGAGACCTGTTCGCCATGACCACGAAGATCCTGCTGCTCGGACACGACATCGCCACCCGCCTGCGCCTCAAGGAAGCGTGGACAGCCCTCGGCGTCGAGGTGCTGGCGCCGACCAGCGACGCGCGACCGCACTGCGCCGTCGTCGACCTCGGCCGGCGCGATGCGCTGGAGCAGATCGCCCGGTTGCGCGCCATCGCCGCCGACCTGCCCGTCGTGGCCTGCGCCGCTGCCTTCGACGAAGCTGCGGTGACCGCCGCCCGCGCTGCCGGCGCCAGCGATTTCGCCGCGCACGG
>CAYTFA010000167.1:0-5264 GCA_964436755.1 uncultured Rhodocyclaceae bacterium
CCTGGCGCAGTACTTCGGCTTCGCTACCGCGGTTGATGTCGTGCCATTCCGCACCGTCAAGACCCGCGGTGACCTGTTCGAACTGGCGGCGGCTTTCGTCGCGCGCCTCGACATAGGCAGCGCTCGGCCAGGTGGCGACGACACCAACCTGCTGGGCCGGAGCCTTCTGCGCAAATACGCCTAGCAGGCGGGCTCCGTGGCTTCGTGCAAGCTTTACGGCAAGCTGCAGCCGGGCGGCAGTACGCTCCGTCTGATCGAGATGGACCATCAGGTTCTTAAGCGACATGTCCTGCTCCAGTGTTCAGAAAGTTGGTTTCGTGGGCGTCGGTACAGCGCCGGCCGTACCGGTTTCGACGCTGGCCAGCGCGTCCTGGAGATGAGCGGTAATCGTTCTATCGACCTGGATCAGCTGGGCCAGAAGGCGTCCCCGATCCGAGGCGGGCGCCACGGCCCGCAATTCCGACAGGCTCGCGAGCAGGCGCTGGTGCGTCTCTCCATGCCGGTCGTCGAGCGCTGCGCGCCTTGAGCCCAACAGGGCTTCTTCCTCCTGAAAGCTGATCTGCGCGCACAGGATTAGCCGATCAAGTGCATCCACCAACTCGGCGGGAGCACCTTTTTCGGAATAGATACGGAGCACATCGACCTGCGCGTCTACGAGTTCGCGCCGCGCAGTGAAGAACCGGCGAACCTCCTCGGCACGCTCGCGACCAACGGAAGGAGTTCCATCCGACATTTCCGCAGCCAACTCCATCACTGCTGACATTTACCGCTCCCCGCCAATTCCGGCTTACGACAATTCGTCCGCCCGGAAGCATAACCGTTCATCGCCGTCTTGCCACTCCACACCCGCAGATGAACGCGGAGGCTGCCTTATACCGCCGCTTCCTTTCGCTTGCCCGCCTGCTCGAACCTGGACTTTTCTGCAAGAACCTTGCTTGCGTACGTCTTGTCCAGATCGTCGGCGGCACCCGCGTAATACTGCAGGCCGTCCTGCACGCTCCCTTGACGGCGGATAGCTTCGCGCAGAATCTGCGCACCTACTTTGATATTTGTCACAGGATCCAGAATCGACAATTGTCCCGCTGCCGGCGAAATCTTGTCGGCATGGTAGCGCGGGATGACCTGCATCAGGCCCTGAGCACCCATGGGGCTTTCCGAGATCGGATTGAAACGGGACTCCACCGCAACCACGGCGACGAGGAGCATGGGGTCGACATCGAACTCGCGCCCGGCGTTTTGCGCCGCTTCAAAGACCGGCACGAGAGCCGCCGCCGATACGCGGTACCGCTGTGCAGCGAGATCCATCGCGGCCCGTAGCGACGGTGTCAGCCGTTGATCGGCCTGCGCGCCGCGTACTGGTCCCACGGCTTCACGCCCGCCGACGGTTTCAGGGCCACCGATCAATCGCCCCCAACCGATGCGCCCGGGGCTCGCCATGAACCCGGTTACGGCCAGGGCGGTCAGCGCGAAAGCAACCACCATGACATCCACGTGAAAATAGTGCAGCCAGCGGAACAGGCCGCGGGCATCGTTATAGGAGTAGAGGCTTCTGGACAAGGACATTGGATTCCCTTCGTAGCCGCCTTGATCCCGAATGAGTCGGGTGGCGTCGTATCCCTCGGACTGCTCCAGCACAGACCAAGCAATGCTGCGATGCAGCATCATTGCAATTATATGTTGTTTATGCGGTTTGTCAATATTGGATGATGTGCCGCACCATGGACAAAGCGCTGCGTCTATGGACTGGAGCTACAGCATTCGACCCAAAAAAAGACCCGATAGTTGCTATCGGGTCAAGTCCAATCCTTGCGGATCAGAGGAGGAGACATGCGAATCCTACGTTCGATTGCCCTTGGTGATTAGGCATGGACCTCTAATCGGAATGCCGACGGCTGCCGCTTTGAACTGATTTCGGGTTTGCGAAAGCGCCCAGTCTGGCGCTAAGACGGGCTGGCCCTGGCTTCTGCATCGCGAAGAATCTCCGCGATGTCCTTGCGGCCGCGGCTACGGGCCTATTCCGGGTTGTCTGATCGACTGTGGAGAAGCTCGTCAGCGACGTTACCGCCGGCACACCATGCAACGCGACCCGGACCGAGACTTACGCTGCTGCCTCCGCTACCCCCGGCCCATTTTCAGACATCGATATTGCGTGCATACAGCGCGTTTGATTCAATGAACGCCCGACGCGGCTCCACCTCGTCACCCATCAGGGTCGTGAAGATTTCATCTGCAGCGATCGCATCGTCGATCTGCACGCGCAGCAGGCGGCGAACCTCCGGGTCCATCGTCGTTTCCCACAACTGCTCCGGGTTCATCTCGCCCAGGCCTTTGTACCGCTGCTTGACGAGCCCGCGTTCCACCTCGCTCAGCATCCACTTCATCGCATCGGCAAAGCTTGCCACCGCGCACGCCCGATCGCCGCGACGGATCGCCGCCCCTTCACCGATGAGCCCGGCGATCATTTGGGCCGTGCGCCGGATTTGCCCGTAGTCTCCGGAAATCAGGAAATCCTCATCCAGCCGTCCGCTGCGCTGGTTTCCATGCCGCATGCGCGCTATGGAGAGCACCCAACGCTCGTGCTTTTCGTCAAATGCCGCCCCAACGCTTACTTCGCTCCCCACGTGCCCGGATATCACTTCCGCGCTCGCGCGTGCCGCCGCTTCGCTTGAAAGGTCGACCGCCAGATCGTGGGCAAGCAGCGCGTGCAGGACCTCGGCATCGATGAAGTCGGACACCCGGCGGATCACCGCTTCGGAAAGCAGATAGGCACGAGCCAGCTCGCCCAATCCTTCACCTTCCACCACGACCGCGCCGGCGCGCGGTGTCAACTGCGTACCTTCAAGTGCAAGTTGCAGGAGGTGCTGGTTCAGTTCGTGGTCATCCTTGATGTAACGCTCGCTCTTGCCATGCTTGATCTTGTACAGCGGCGGCTGCGCGATATACACGTAACCGCGTTCCACCAGCTCGGGCATCTGCCGGTACAGGAAGGTAAGCAGCAACGTCCGTATGTGCGCACCATCGACGTCGGCGTCGGTCATGATGATGATGCGGTGATAACGCAGGCGCGCGATGTCGAACTCCTCGGCACCGATCCCGCAGCCGAGCGCCGTGACCAGGGTGACGATCTGTTCGCTTGAAATGAGCTTGTCGTAACGCGCCTTCTCGACGTTGAGCACCTTGCCGCGCAGCGGCAGGATGGCCTGGAAGCGCCTGTCGCGTCCTTGCTTTGCAGAGCCGCCCGCAGAGTCACCCTCGACGATGTACATCTCGCACAGCGCCGGATCCTTTTCCTGGCAGTCAGCCAGCTTGCCGGGAAGGCCCAGGCCATCGAGAACGCCCTTGCGCCGCGTCATGTCGCGGGCGCGGCGCGCGGCCTCGCGCGCACGGGCCGCCTCTACGATCTTGCCCGTAATGATTTTGGCATCGCCCGGACGCTCGAGCAGGAAATCGGCGAGCTTCTGCGCCACGACCTCCTCGATCGCAGGTCGGGCTTCCGACGAAACGAGCTTCATCTTGGTTTGCGAAGCAAACTTCGGGTCGGGCATCTTCACCGACAGTACGCAAGCCAGGCCTTCGCGCATGTCGTCGCCGGTGATTTCGACCTTGGCCTTGCGCGCTATCTCGTTTTCCTCGATGTACTTGTTGATCACCCGCGTCATGGCGGTGCGCAGCCCGGTCAGGTGGGTACCGCCGTCAGACTGCGGAATGTTGTTCGTAAAGCAAAGCACCTGCTCGGCATAGGAGTCGTTCCACTGCATGGCGACTTCGACTTCGATGCGAACGCCGTTCTGCACGGAGAAGCCGGATGAGTGAAACACCGCCGGATGCAATACGGTCTTGCTGCGGTTGATGTAATCGACGAAACCCTTGACCCCGCCCGAAAATGCGAAGTCTTCCTCCTTCACGGTGCGCTGGTCCACCAGCTTGATGCGCACGCCATTGTTGAGGAAGGACAGTTCGCGCAGCCGCTTGGCAAGGATGTCGTAATGAAGCTCGATATTGCCGAAGATCAGTTCGTCAGGCATGAAGTGAACCTCGGTGCCGCGCTTTTCGCTATCCCCGATTACACGGAGCGGCGATACCTCGACCCCCTGTTGCACCTCCACGAGACGATCGACCACGGCACCACGCGCAAAGTCGATCTGATACTTTTTGCCATCGCGACGAATGATCAGGCGCAGCCACTTGGACAGGGCGTTTACGCAGGAAACACCAACGCCGTGCAAACCACCGGAGACCTTGTACGAATTCTGGTTGAACTTTCCGCCCGCATGAAGGACGCACATCACGATTTCGGCAGCGGAGCGCTTCGGCTCATGCTTATCGTCGAACTTGATGCCCGTTGGGATGCCGCGACCGTTATCGGTCACGGATACCGAGTTGTCGGTGTGGATGGTAATTACGATCTCGTCGCAATGCCCGGCCAGGGCCTCGTCGATCGCGTTATCGACGACCTCGAATACCATGTGATGCAGGCCCGTACCGTCGGAGGTGTCGCCGATGTACATGCCGGGGCGCTTGCGCACCGCCTCGAGTCCCTCCAGCTGCTGGATGCTGGACTCGTCGTAGGCGGGTGTTGAGTTGCTTTCTGTCATTGGGTTCCTGAACTACGCTGTTGCGTCAGATGCGCATCGGCATCACGACATACTTGAAGGTCTCGTTGCCGGGGAGCACAAACAGCGCGCTCGAATTGGCGTCAGCAAGGTGAAGGTCGACCGACTCTACGCTCACGTTGTTGAGAACGTCCAGCAGATACGTAACGTTGAAGCCGACATCAAGGGCGTCACCAGCGTAATCGACCTCGATCTCTTCCTGGGCTTCTTCCTGCTCGGCGTTGCTGGAGATGATCTTCAGGCTGCCGGCACCGAGTACGAGCCGGACACCGCGGAACTTTTCGTTGGTGAGGATCGCCGCGCGCAGCAGCGAATGCAGAAGTACGTCGCGGGAAAGCTGGATCCGCTTGTTGTGATGCTGCGGTATGACGCGCTCGTAATCCGGGAACTTGCCGTCGATCAGTTTCGACACCAGCTCGATGTTGCCGAAGGCGAACCGCGCCTGGGTGGGAGTGAGAACCACCTCTACCGGCTCATCGCTATCGGCAAGCTGGCGGGAAAGTTCGATCACCGTCTTGCGTGGAAGGATCACTTCCATGGGGGTGGCGGTCGGCTCTACGGTGTCTGCTGCGTAGGCTAGGCGGTGGCCATCGGTCGCCACAAGGCGCAATTCCGTTCCCTTGGCCACCAGCAAGAGGCCGTTGAGGTAAT
>CAYTFA010000168.1:0-5253 GCA_964436755.1 uncultured Rhodocyclaceae bacterium
GCCAGCTCGCCGGCATGCGCGGCCTGATGGCCAAGCCCGACGGCTCGATCATCGAAACGCCGATCACTTCGAACTTCCGCGAGGGGCTCAACGTTCTGCAGTACTTCATCTCGACCCACGGCGCCCGCAAGGGCCTGGCCGATACCGCGCTGAAGACTGCGAACTCGGGCTACCTGACGCGCCGCCTGGTGGACGTGACGCAGGATCTGGTCGTCATTGAGGACGACTGCGGCACCCAGAACGGTTTCGCGATGCGGGCGCTGGTCGAGGGCGGCGAAGTGATCGAGCCTCTGCGCGAGCGCATCCTCGGCCGCGTGGCCGCCAGCGACGTGATCAATCCCGATACGCAGGATGTCCTCTTCCCCGCCGGCACGCTGCTTGACGAGGATGCGGTCGATGCGATCGAAGCGCTGGACATCGACGAGGTTCGGGCGCGCAGCGCTCTGACCTGTGAAACCCGCTATGGCCTGTGCGCCAAGTGCTACGGCCGCGACCTCGGCCGCGGCTCGCTGGTCTGCTCGGGTGAGGCGGTCGGTGTTATCGCTGCGCAGTCGATCGGCGAGCCTGGCACGCAGCTGACGATGCGTACCTTCCACGTCGGCGGCGCGGCATCGCGTTCCGCCGCGCAGAGCAGCATCGAGGCGAAGAGCGCCGGAACGGTGCGCTTCACCGCCACCATGCGTTACGTTACCAACCCGAAGGGCGAGAAGATCATCATTTCGCGCTCGGGCGAGGTCATGGTCACCGACGACAACGGACGCGAGCGCGAGCGGCACAAGGTACCGTACGGCGCGACGATGCGCGCTGACGACGGAACCACGGTGAAGGCCGGTGCCCAGCTCGCGGTATGGGATCCGCATACGCGGCCGATCGTCACCGAATACGCAGGCACGGTGAAGTTCGAGAACGTCGAAAAGAACGTCACCGTCGCCGAGCAGATGGACGAGGTTACCGGCCTGTCGACGCTGGTGGTCATCGATCCGAAGCGCGGCAGCAAGGCGGCCAAGGGTGTGCGCCCGCAGGTGAAGCTGATCGACGAAAGTGGCGAAGAGGTGAAGATCCACGGCACGGACCACGTCGTCACGATCACCTTCCAGGTCGGTTCGCTGATTACGGTGAAGGACGGACAGCCCGTCGCCGTCGGCGACATCCTCGCCAAGATCCCGCAGGAATCCTCGAAGACCCGCGACATCACGGGCGGCCTGCCGCGTGTTGCCGAACTGTTCGAAGCCCGCGTGCCGAAGGATGCCGGCGTGCTCGCCGAGGTGACTGGCACCGTGTCGTTCGGTAAGGACACCAAGGGCAAGCAGCGCCTGGTGATCACCGAGCCGGATGGCACCGCTCACGAGTACCTGATCACCAAGGACAAGCACGTGATGGCCCACGACGGCCAGGTGGTGAACAAGGGCGAAGTCATCGTCGATGGCCCGGCCGACCCGCATGACATCCTGCGCCTGAAGGGTGTCGAGGAACTGGCCCGCTACATCATCGACGAAGTGCAGGACGTCTATCGCCTCCAGGGCGTGAAGATCAACGACAAGCACATCGAGGTGATCGTTCGGCAGATGCTGCGTCGCGTTGTCATTACCAACCCCGGTGATTCCTCCTTCCTCAAGGAGGAGCAGGTCGAACGTGCTGCCGTACTCGACGAGAACGACAAGCTCATCGCCGACGGCAAGACTCCGGCCATGTACGAGTTCATGCTGCATGGCATCACCAAGGCCAGCCTGTCCACCGACTCGTTCATCTCCGCCGCGTCCTTCCAGGAGACGACGCGGGTACTCACCGAGGCTGCCATCATGGGCAAGCGCGACGAGTTGCGCGGCCTCAAGGAGAACGTCATCGTCGGCCGCCTGATCCCGGCCGGAACGGGCATGGCCTACCACCGTACGCGTCGGCAGCAGTCGGCGGCGGGCGCGGAAGCACAGAGCCTGTTCGACCTGCCGGTCGGCGGCGACGACGCTGCCGCTCCGGCGGAGGATGTGCCTGCGGCCGGTTGACGCTGACCACGGGGCGCCTTATAATCCGGCCTCTTTGCCCAGGGCAGGGGCCGTCTTTTTTTGCAACATCGGGCCGCCAGGCGCGGCCGTAACAGGATTTGATATGCCGACCATCAACCAACTCGTGCGCAAGGGTCGCCAAGCGCCGGTCTCGAAGAGCAAGGTGCCGGCGCTCGGCAACAGCCCGGCGCGTCGCGGTGTGTGCACCCGTGTCTATACCACGACGCCGAAAAAGCCGAACTCGGCTTTGCGCAAGGTCGCCAAGGTGCGTCTGACCAACGGCTTCGAGGTCATCTCGTACATCGGCGGCGAAGGCCACAACCTGCAGGAACACTCGGTCGTGCTGATCCGTGGCGGTCGTGTCAAGGACCTGCCGGGCGTGCGCTACCACATCGTGCGCGGCAGCCTCGACACGCAGGGCGTCAAGGACCGCAAGCAGAGCCGTTCGAAGTACGGCGCCAAGCGGCCGAAAGCCGCCTGAGGCCCTAAGGAGAAACCATGCCACGTCGTCGTGAAGTACCCAAGCGTGACATCCTGCCCGACCCCAAGTTCGGCAGCGTCGACCTTTCCAAGTTCGTCAATGTGCTGATGTCGAGCGGCAAGAAGTCCGTCGCCGAGCGCATCATCTACGGCGCATTTGCCCAGATCCAGTCGAAGAGCGGCAAGGATCCGCTCGAGGTCTTCGCGCTGGCAGTGAACAACGTGAAGCCCATGGTCGAGGTCAAGAGCCGCCGCGTCGGTGGTGCCAACTACCAGGTTCCGGTCGAAGTGCGCCCGGCGCGCCGCATGGCGCTTTCGATGCGCTGGCTGCGCGAGGCGGCGCGCAAGCGCAGCGAGAAGTCCATGGGACAGCGTCTGGCGGCCGAACTGATGGAAGCTTCGGAAGGGCGCGGCGCGGCGATGAAGAAGCGCGAGGAAGTGCACCGCATGGCCGAGGCCAACAAGGCGTTTTCGCATTTCCGTTTCTAGGTTGTTTCCCGCCCGCCGGCGTGCCGGCGGGCTTCCAGATCCCGATCGCCGCCCTGTCGCTTCGCAAAGAAGCCTCACGGCGGCTTGGTTTAGATAAGGCAGGTAAATCAAGTGGCCCGCAAGACTCCCATCGAGCGCTATCGCAACATCGGCATTTCCGCGCACATCGACGCCGGCAAGACCACCACGACCGAGCGCATCCTGTTCTACACCGGGGTCAATCACAAGATCGGCGAGGTGCACGACGGCGCCGCGACCATGGACTGGATGGAGCAGGAGCAGGAGCGTGGCATCACCATCACCTCCGCGGCGACGACCTGCTTCTGGAAGGGCATGGGCCAGAATTTCCAGGAACACCGCATCAACATCATCGACACCCCGGGCCACGTCGACTTCACCATCGAGGTGGAGCGCTCGATGCGGGTTCTGGATGGCGCCTGCATGGTGTATTGCGCGGTCGGCGGCGTGCAGCCCCAGTCGGAGACGGTCTGGCGCCAGGCCAACAAGTACGGCGTACCGCGCCTCGCCTTCGTTAACAAGATGGATCGCCAGGGCGCTGACTTCTTCAAGGTGCACGACCAGATGCGTCTGCGCCTGAAGGCCAATCCGGTGCCGATCCAGATCCCCATCGGCGCCGAGGACAAGTTCGAGGGTGTCGTCGACCTGATCAAGATGAAGGCGATCGTCTGGGACGACGCCAGCCAGGGCACCAAGTTCACCTACGGCGACATTCCGGCCCACCTGGCCGACACCGCCAAGGAGTGGCGCGAGAAGATGGTCGAGGCCGCTGCCGAGGCCAACGAGGAACTGATGAACAAGTACCTCGAGGAGGGCGACCTCAGCGAGGAGGACATCAAGTTCGCGCTGCGCAGCCGTACCATCGCCGCCGAGATCGTGCCGATGCTTTGCGGATCCGCCTTCAAGAACAAGGGCGTGCAGGCCATGCTCGACGCCGTCGTCGAGTTGCTGCCGGCGCCGACCGACATTCCGCCCGTCAGCGGAGTGCTCGAGAACGAGACCGAGGGAGAGCGCAAGGCCAGCGACGACGAGCCGTTTGCCGCCCTTGCCTTCAAGATCATGACCGACCCGTACGTCGGCCAGCTGACCTTCTTCCGCGTCTATTCCGGCGTCATCAATTCCGGCGACACCATCTACAACCCGATCAAGGGGCGCAAGGAGCGCGTGGGCCGCATCCTGCAGATGCATGCCAACCAGCGCGAGGAAATCAAGGAAGTGCGCGCCGGCGACATCGCCGCGGCGGTGGGCCTGAAGGAAGCGACCACGGGCGAGACGCTGTGCGATCCGCAAAAGGTCATCACGCTGGAGCGCATGGAGTTTCCGGAGCCGGTGATCCACGTTGCCGTCGAGCCGAAGACCAAGGCGGACCAGGAGAAGATGGGCATCGCCCTCAATCGCCTGGCGCAGGAGGATCCGTCCTTCCGCGTGCGCACCGACGAGGAGTCCGGCCAGACCATCATCTCCGGCATGGGCGAACTGCACCTCGAAATCCTCGTCGATCGCATGAAGCGCGAGTTCGGCGTCGAAGCCAACGTTGGCGCACCGCAGGTGGCCTACCGCGAGGCGGTGCGCAAGGCGGTCGAGCAGGAAGGCAAGTTCGTCAAGCAGTCCGGCGGTCGCGGCCAGTACGGCCACGTCTGGATCAAGCTCGAGCCGAACGAGCCGGGCAAGGGCTACGAGTTCGTCGATGCGATCAAGGGCGGTACCGTGCCGCGCGAATTCATCCCCGCGGTCGACAAGGGCCTGCAGGAGACGCTGCCCAATGGCGTGCTCGCCGGCTTCCCGGTGGTGGACGTCAAGGTCACCCTGTTCGACGGCTCCTACCACGACGTCGACTCGAACGAAAACGCGTTCAAGATGGCCGCGTCGATGGCCTTCAAGGATGCCATGCGCAAGGCAAGCCCCGCGCTGCTCGAACCGATGATGGCGGTCGAGGTGGAGACGCCCGAAGACTACATGGGCAACGTCATGGGCGACCTTTCCGGACGCCGCGGCATCGTGCAGGGCATGGAAGACCAGGTCGGCGGTATCAAGGTGATCAAGGCTGAAGTGCCGCTGGCCGAGATGTTCGGCTATTCCACCCAGCTGCGCTCGCTGTCGCAGGGCCGTGCGACCTATTCGATGGAATTCAAGCACTACGTCGAGGCGCCGAAGAACGTCGCCGACGCCGTCATCAACAAGAAGTAAGTTCGTTCTTTAGAGGAAGTCGATCATGGCAAAAGGCAAATTTGAGCGTACGAAACCGCACGTGAATGTGGGGACGATT
>CAYTFA010000169.1:0-5182 GCA_964436755.1 uncultured Rhodocyclaceae bacterium
TGGCGGGGCGCCTCGTGCACCATGTAGACGGGTGTGCCGCGGCACGAACGGCCGCCGGCAAGGAGCCGATCGGCCAGATCACGGTGTCGCTGGCACAGGAAGGCAATGAAATCGTCGTCGCGATTTCCGACGATGGCGCAGGACTGAATTTCGAGCGCATCAAGCGCCGCGGCATCGAGCGCGGCCTCATCAGCGCCGATGCCGATCCCGACGACGCCACATTGACGCAGTTGATCTTCCAGTCCGGCTTCTCCACCGCGGATGACGTGACCACGCTTGCCGGCCGCGGCGTTGGCATGGACGTGGTGAAGAACGAGACCGCCGGTCTGGGCGGCCGCGTCGAAACGTCGTCCCTCAGGGGGCGCGGCACCACGTTCCGCGTCTACCTGCCGCTCACGCTCGCGGTGACCCAGGCGGTCCTGGTTACCGCCGGCAGCCGTACCTACGCCATCCCCTCGTCGATGATCGAGCAGGCGACCGAGCACAAGCCCGAGAGCGCGCAGAAGGTACGCGGCGAGGGCGGCATCGAATGGCTGGGCAATAGCTATCCCTATCATTACCTCCCGACACTGCTCGGCGACGCCGGCGCCATGCCGCCGCAGGCGCGCCGCCACTGGATCGTGCTCGTCCGCGGCGGTGCCGAGCGCGTAGCGCTGGAAGTGGATAGCCTGAGCGGCAACCAGGAACTTGTGGTCAAGTCGGTCGGTCCGCAGCTTGCGCGCGTGCCCGGCCTTGCCGGCGCCACGGTGCTCGGCAATGGCGACGTTGTCCTGATCCTGAACCCGGTCGCACTGGCGGCACGCACGGCGCAACGCACGACCGGCGTCCTGCCGCACGCGACCCCCGTCCCGGCGGCGCCAGTCATGGCCCCGGCAGCCCCCGAGCCCGTGGCGGCGAAACCGGCGGTACCCGCGGTGATGGTCGTCGACGATTCACTGACAGTGCGCAAGATCAGCGGCCGCCTGCTGGCGCGCCATGGCTACCACGTACTGACTGCGAAAGACGGCGTGGACGCCCTGGAGCAGCTTGCCGACGTGATCCCCGACGTGATGCTGCTCGATATCGAAATGCCGCGCATGGACGGCTTCGACCTGGCCCGTAACATCCGCGCCGACAGGCGCCTGCGCCACATCCCGATCATCATGATCACTTCGCGCACGGCCGAGAAGCATCGCCAGCATGCCGCGGAAATCGGGGTGAACTACTACCTGGGCAAACCCTACGACGAGGACGAGCTGCTTGCCCGCATCGTCGATTGCCTGGCGTTGCCCAAGTAGTCAGCTGTTCCCTCCGGAATCTCCCTCGTCCAGATCGATATGACTACGTCCCGCCCCTTCAAGGTTCTCGGCATCCAGCAGATCGCCATCGGCGGCCCTTCCAAGGAGCGGCTGAAGCGCCTGTGGATCGATATGTTCGGCCTCGCCGTCACCGGCAACTACGTGAGCGAGCGCGAGAACGTCGACGAGGACATCACCGCGATGGGTAGCGGGCCGTTCAAGGTCGAGGTCGACCTCATGCAGCCGCTCGATCCGGCCAAAAAGCCCGCGGTCAACGAACCTCCGCTGAACCACGTCGGCCTCTGGATCGACAACCTGCCTGTCGCCGTCGAATGGCTGACAGCACAGGGGGTACGTTTCGCCCCGGGGGGAATCCGCAAGGGCGCCGCCGGTTTCGACATCACCTTCCTCCATCCGAAGGCCAACGAGCAGTTTCCCATCGGCGGTGAGGGCGTGCTGATCGAATTGGTGCAGGCGCCGCCCGAAGTGATCGCCGCCTTCGCGCAGATCGCCTAGCTGCTTCCCCCGGGGCCGGCCGCCCACGCCGGCTCCATTACAATCGGCCGCTTTCCTTCCCTTCCTTCAGCGGGTAGTCCACATGCTCTTCGACGCGTACAGCAATTCCGCACTCAGTCTCGCCAACCGCATCGCCATGGCGCCGATGACGCGCTGCCGCGCCAACCATCGGGATGCCGTGCCCAACGACCTCATCGTCGAGTACTACCGCCAGCGCGCCAGCGCCGGACTGATCATCTCGGAAGGCGTGCCGGTTTCCGACCGCGCCCGCGGCTACATCAACACGCCGGCGCTGTGGAATGAAGCCCAGGCCGAAGGCTGGCGCCGGGTCACCGAGACCGTGCATGCGGCCGGTGGCCGCATCTTCGCCCAGCTCTGGCACTGCGGGCGCGTTTCCCACGCGTCGCTGCATGCCGATGGCAGCCCTCCGGCGGGCGTGTCGGTCACGGTCGCCGCGACGCAGACCATGATCCCCGGTCCGGACGGCGGCGTCGTACCCGCGCCCTGCGGGCAGCCCCGGGCCTTGAGCGTCGAGGAAATCAAGGGCGTCGTCGCCGAATTCGGGCACGCGGCACGCCTTGCCATGCAGGCCGGTTTCGATGGCGTCGAGATCCATGGTGCCAATGGCTACCTGCTCGACCAGTTCCGCTGTCCGAAACTCAACGATCGCAGCGACGCCTACGGCGGCTCGCTCGCCAACCGCTACCGCCTGCTGCTCGAGGTCGTGGACGCCGTGGCGGCCGAGGTGCCCGCCGCCCGCGTCGCCGTGCGCCAGTCGCCCTACGGCGCGGCCAACGACATGGTGCCGGATCCGGAACCCTTGAGCACCTACCCGTGGCTGGCTCGCGAACTCGACAAACGCGGCATCGGCTTCCTGCACGTCTATTGCCAGAGCACGGACTGGATCCACGACGCCTCGCATCCCATGATGTCCGCGCTACGCGACGCCTATCACGGCGGCATCATCGCCTGCGGCGGCTTCAAGCGCGACAGCAGCGAAGCGATCCTCGCCCGCGGCGTCGCCGACCTGATCGCCATCGGCAAGCCCTTCATCGCCAACCCGGACCTGGTCGAGCGGCTGCGTCGCGACGTGCCGCTCAACAAGTGGGATCCCGCGACCTTCTACGCCGGTGGCGAAAAAGGCTTCACCGACTACCCGGCGCTCTGAGGCGAACCAGGCCATGCGCACGGACACCAGGCGGCCTCCGAAGCACGGCGTGCTGCCGGCCCTGCTTGCAGGCCTGGCACTGGCGAGTGCGGCGTGGGCGCACGAGGAGCCCACCACCAGCCCCGGTGAGGAAACGCTGACCGGCGACTGGGGCGGGGCACGCAGTACGGCGGCGAAGCAGGGCTACCAGTTCGAAGGCCTGGCACGCATCGATGCGTTCCGCAACCGCGGTGCGCTCGCCAACGGTAGTCGCCACGTCACGCACCTCGATCTCAAAATGAAGGTCGACCTCGAAAAAGCCGCGGGCTGGGACGGTGCCAACGCCATGGTCAACGTGCTCGGTGATGGCGGCTGGGGTCCGAATGCGCACCTCGTCGGTTCGCAGATGGGAGTCACCAACGTCGAAGTCGCCGCACCGACCACCACGCGCCTCTTCCAGGCGTGGCTGCAGCAGTCCTTCCTCGACGGGCGCCTGGCCGTGCTGGCCGGCCTGTATCCGATCGACACCGAGTTCTACACCATGGAGTCGGCCGCGGTCTTCCTCGGCCCGCAATATGGCACCCCGGCGGATCTAGCGCTGACGCGCGGCCCGTCGATCTTCAACAATTCGGCGTTCGGCGTGCGCGCACGATGGGCACCGACGAAGACCCTCTATGCGATGGGTGCGATCCTCGACGGCATCCCCAACGATCCGGCGCGGCCCCGCGCGACGGCGATCCGCTTCGCCAAGGGTGACGGCAGCTTTTCCATCGGCGAGGCCGGGTGGCTGCCCGAAGCCGAGGACGAAAAGTTCAAGGGCCACGCAAAGCTGGCGCTGGGGCTGTGGAGTTATAGCAGCCGGGTCGGTGACCTACGCGACACGGACGCGGCAGGAAGCCCGACTCCGCGAAGCCAGCGCGGAGGCTACCTGCTCGGCGAGCGCACCCTGCTCCGATTGGAGGCCGACGGCGAACGCTATCTCACCGGATTTGCGCGTTACACCTGGGGCGACGGCGACACCTCGCCCGTGCGGGCCGGTGTGAATCTCGGCTTGCACCTGAAGGGCCCCGTCTCCTGGCGCCCTGACGACGTGCTCGGCATCGGCTGGAGCCGTGCCGGTCTGTCGCAAAAATGGCGCGACGTGCAAGCGAACCCGGCCGCTACGAAGTCCGGCGAGGACGCCATCGAGATCACGTGGCGCATCGCCGTGACCCCCTGGCTGGCAGTCCAGCCCAACGTGCAGCACATCAGGAGTCCCGGTGGCGGCGCTGCGCCGAATGCCAGGCTCTTCGGCATACGGCTCGACCTCACGTTGTAGTTTAGGCCGCAGGCAGAGGCATCGCCCTGGCCTATCACCGGCCGCCCAGCACCCTGCCGCCGGTCGCGTCGATACAGACACATGCCGAAGTGCCGCCGCCTTCACGCGCGCGCAACTCTACCGTCCAACCATTGGCAATGGCGATCTGCCGTACGATGGCCAGTCCCAGACCGCTGCCGCCGGTTCGCGTACTGCGGGACGGCTCCAGCCTGAAGAACGGCCGGAAAACGGCTTCACGCTGATCGTCAGGAATTCCTGGGCCCCTGTCCCGGACGCATATCTCGACACCTGCGCCGACGATTCGGTAGTCGATGTCGATCGGCTGACCGGCCCCATAGCGGACTGCGTTGTCGAGCAGGTTGGAAAGGATTCGACGTATCGCCAGGGGCCGGAGATGTGCACGGCATTGCACACCCTTGTGGCCGCGAATCTCAACTCCGGCATGAGCCTGCTCCGCAATAACGTCGGCCAGCATTTCGCACAGGTCGACGCCGGTTGAGTCCTTTTCGACGAAGTCACGGCTGACTTCGAGGCAGCGGGCGATCAGTTCATTCATCCCCTCGACATCGCGGAGGACGCGATCGAGAAGATCGCGATCGAAGCGTTCGGAGAGCATGCCCAAGGCAAGCTGGATGCGGCTCAGCGGGGTACGCAGATCATGGGAAATGCCGGCCAGCAGCGTGGTGCGATTGGTCAGCAGCTCCTCGACCTGCTCGCCCATGCGGTTGAATTCGCGCGCCAGTCCCGCAAGTTCGGCCGGGCCGGTCTCGGGTAGCGGTTCACCGCGGTCACCGCGGCCGATGTGCCGGGTAGCGGCCGACAAGCGGGAAAGCGGTCCAATCAACCAGCGTGCCAGCCATGTCGAGGTGATCAGCGCGACAACGGCACCAACGGAAACGATGAGCAGGATCGCCAGCCAGGGCT
>CAYTFA010000170.1:0-5162 GCA_964436755.1 uncultured Rhodocyclaceae bacterium
CCAAAGGTCGCGGAGAAAATTCTGGAACATCCGCTTACCGGTGCGGGATTCGGCCGTCAGGTAATGCGCAAAGCCTACCCCGAATTGGTCCCCGGAGATTACACGCTGCTTTGGCATGCCCACAATATGGTGTTGAATTATGGACTTACTGCCGGTCTTCCCGGAATCTTCGCCATTCTCGTCTTGTTTGTTGGTTTGGGCAGCGCCTTCTGGCGGTTCTCGCGTGAATTCGGTTCTGCTGCGGGCACAGCGGGGCTGATGCTGGTGGTGGGCGTACTGGTTCGCAACCAGTTCAATGATTTCTTCGTGCGTGACATGAGCCTGATGTTCTGGGCCTACGTCGGCCTCTTCATGAGCCGTGCGATGGTGGAAGCCGAGCAAGGCAGGGTGCAATGCGCATAGCGTTTTACAACGTGACCGCCAGCTTCATTTCGGGCGGGTTAGAGACATATTGCTGGGAAGTGGGCCGGGCCTTGGTTCGGCGCGGGCACGAAGTCACGATTATTGCGGGGGAAGCTGGGGGCCCCCGAAACGAAGACGTTAGACTTGTACAATTTCCTTTTCGCATCGAGCAGTCGTGGCCGAACTTGGGTACCCGGTTTCGGCGCTTGATGGAGCGACTGTCCTTCGCGTGGTGCGGAGGGCTACGACACTTGATCAATGCCCGTTACGATGTGGTCATAGTCAACAAGCCCTTTGACTTTCCCGTATTGTGGCTGGCAAAGCGCCGGGGCATGGCTTCAGTTACACTGTTCCGATCCGGTGGAAAGGACTTTTTTCTTTGTGACAGACAGTTCGCCGGCGCAGTCGACCATTGGGTGTCGACCAGTCGGTACAACGCCGCGCAAGTCGAAGGCCGCTTCCGCCGCACCGTGAGCATTATTCACAATGGCGTCGACGTGGAGGCCTTTCGTCCCGAAACCGTCAGACCCTATTCCGAATTCCTGACCGTCGTAAGTGTTGGCCGATTGGTTGGTTGGAAGGGTATACATGTCGTTATCGAAGCCATGGCTGATCTGCCGGCGACGGTGCGCTTCCTGGTGATTGGGGAAGGGCCTGAGCTCGATGCGCTATCCCACCTGGCAATGCGACTTGGCGTGCGCGATCGCGTTGAATTCGCAGGTCGAATTAAGCATTCCCGGTTGCCTTCTGTTCTCTCGGCAACGGATGTGTTCGTCCAACCCTCCATTGGCGAAGAGGCCTTTGGAATTAGTGTCGTTGAAGCCATGGCTTGCGGGCTGCCGGTACTGGCATCAAATAACGGTGGAATGCGCGAGATTGTTATGCCTGGCGAAACTGGACAACTTCTCCCACCAGGGGATGTGTCTGCTTGGCAGCGTGCGCTTGCCGCACTCCTTTCTGACCCCGTGTTGCGACATACGATGGGGTCGGCTGCCCGACAGAGAGCAATTGATCGCTTTACGTGGGCAGCCAACGCAGCGGCGTTAGAGGCAATGCTGGACGGTTCATGACATGTGCGGGATTCTCGGTTTTCTTGCGCCCGAAGGCTCGGCTCCAAGTTTCGACCTTGACACTGCCGTGGCAAAACTCCATCACCGCGGTCCGGATGACTCGGGTCAGTGGCGAGACGGGAATCTCGGCCTCGGGTTCGTTCGGCTGGCGATCATCGATCTTTCTCCCGCCGGTCATCAGCCCATGGTCAGCCCTTGTGGGCGCTACACCATCGTCTTCAACGGCGAAATCTACAACTTCCTTGACCTGCGGGCGGATCTAGAAGCGAAGGGTGAGACCTTCGCCGGCCATTCGGACACGGAAGTGCTGCTGCGCCTATTCGCGTTGGAAGGCTTCGAGGCCTGCTTGGCGAAGCTGCGCGGCATGTTCGCCTTCGCCGTCTGGGACCGGCAGGAACGCCGTCTCTACGCCGCCCGCGACCGCCTCGGCGTGAAGCCCCTGGTGTATGCGGAAACGTCGCGGGGCTTCCTGTTCGGTTCCGAGATCGCGACCCTCTTCGCTCTCGACGGTGAACTGTCGCGGGCGCCCGACTTCCAAGCCCTCGACCACTACCTGACCTTCCAGTACATCCCGGCACCGCTGTCGGGTTTTACCACCGTGCGCAAGCTGCCTCCAGCCCACGCCATGGTGGCGAAGGACGGCTGTATCGAACGTATCTTCCGCTACTGGGACATCGATTTCGCCCAGCGCACGAATCTTTCGTTTGATGAGGCCAGCGAAGCGCTGCGCGAGAAGATCCTGGAAGCGACGAAGATCCGCATGATCTCCGATGTGCCCTTGGGCGCTTTCCTCTCGGGTGGCATCGACTCGTCGATCACCGTGGCCGCCATGGCGCGGCTGTCGGACCAGCCCATCAAGACCTTCGCCATCGGCTTCGACGACGAGCGCTTCAACGAACTGCCCTTCGCGCGCCAGGTGGCCGAGCACCTGTCCACCGAGCATCGCGAGATGATGGTGCGGCCCGACGCCGTCGAGTGGCTTCCGCGCCTCATTGACCATCTGGGCGAGCCCCTCGCCGACAATTCCATCCTGCCTACCTTCTACGTCTCCCGCTTCGCCCGTGAGCAGGTCACCGTGGCCCTCACCGGCGACGGCGGCGACGAGAGCTTCGCCGGCTACCGCCGCTTCTACCAGATGCGCCGCGCCGACGTGCTCGCCAAGAGCGGCCTCACGCCCGTGTGGCGTGGCCTGCGCCGCCTCACGGTGGCCGTGGAGAACCGCCTCAAGCCGAACCGCCCGAAGCGCAGCTTCCCCGCCACCCGCGCCGACGAGATGCTGTTCCTGCAGGGGGCCGAAGCCTACAAACACCTGCTGGCTTTCTATCCCGACGCCGCCAAGGAAGCCCTGCTGACATCAGGATTCAAGGCGAAGCGCGGCGACTCGCAGACCACCGCCTACCTTGACGCAGCCCTAGCTCGCGCTCAGGACGCCGACACGGCCACCAAGTGGTGCTATGCCGATCTCGTAACCTACCTGCCCGAGGACATCCTCTACAAGGTGGATATCGCCAGCATGGCCGTGTCCCTCGAATGCCGCTCTCCCTTCCTCGACCACCGGGTCGTGGAGTTCGCCTACAGCCTGCCGGGCCGCTACAAACTCTCGGCCGGCGGTCGCCATAAGCACATCCTCAAGGAAGCCTTCAAGGACTGGCTGCCCGCCGGCTTCATGGACCGGCCCAAGCAGGGCTTCTCTGCGCCCCTGGCCCGCTGGCTGAGGGAGGATTTCGGCCCGCTTCTGCGGGAGCGCCTGTTGGACCAGCAGACCCTCGCTCCTTGGTTCGACCAGGCCCAGGTGACCCGTTACGTGGAGGAGCACCTGTCGGGTAGGGGTTCCCACAGCCAACGACTGTGGCCCTTGCTAGTGCTGGCAATCTGGATAAAGCGCTTCGGCGTAGACGTAACCGCCCCGTGAAGATCGGCCACCTCGCCGCCGGACTTTGGCGTAGCGTGCATCTGGACATGGCCAAGGCCCTCGTGCGCCTCGGCCACGACGTGCAGGTTTACACCGAAGATAAGCGCATCTCCACCATCACCCGCTTCACGCGCCTGCAGGAGGACGGTGTCGCAATCTGGGGCATCCACGACGAACGACGCAATCCCTGGCTCTGGCTACCCGACCGCCTCGGCAAGCCTTTCCTCGGTGGCCGCCGCTTCTTCACTACCCTGGTGGCCATCTGGCGCTACCTGCGCCGTACCCGTTGCGAAATCTACATGGTGGAGGGCGACGGCCTCGGCATCTTCCTCGCCCTGCTCTCGAAAGTGATGAGATTCCGCTGGGTCCAGTGCGTACACGACCACGAACACTTCGGGGTGCTGCTGGGGTATCCAGGCGAACCTTCCGATCCGGGCCGCACCCGGCGCAAGCTCTGGATGATGCGTCAGGCCGACGCCATCCGCGCCAACTCGCGGGTGACGCGCGACGTCATGGTGCAGGCCGGTCTCGACCCCGCGGCCATCACAGTGATCCCGCTCCACTACACGCTGCGCATGCGTGTCGAGGGTGACCTGGCGGCCTTCCGTCGCAAAGTTCGCGTCGACATTCGCGTCCGTCACGGCCTGCCACCGGAGTGCCCTCTCGTGGTGGCCCTGTGCCGCCTGACGCCCTTCAAGGGCCTGGACCTGGCGGTGCGCGCCTTCGCACAGACCCTGGAACGCCTACCTGCCGCACGCTTCGTTGTTTGCGGCGGCGATCGCAACGTCCCCGGCGTCGGCAGCTACCGGACACTGCTGGAGAAACTGGCCGTCGACCTCCGCGTCGCCCACCGCATCGTCTTCGCCGGCAACATCGAGCCGACGGAAGTGAAGCGCTACTACGCGGCAGCCGACCTGCACCTGGTGCCGTCCTATATCGAGACCTTCAACTACTCCGCCGTCGAATCGGCCCTGACCGGAACGCGCACCCTGATGACGGACCGCATCGGTTCCGGCCCATGGCTGGAGGAGTTTGGCGCGGCCCTGGTGGTGCCGGGCCGGGAGCCGGCCGATTACGGCGCGGCGATGATCCGTGCGCTGGAAGCGTCCTTCGGCGAGGATGAGGCCCTGGCCGTCGCCCGCCGCACCGAGACGGGCCTTGCCGTCGATACCTTGGCGCCCCAGCTTGCCGACCTGCTTGCACGTGCCGCCGCAACGCCGCCATGAGCCGCCCCATCTGCATCCAGATCAACTGGCAGCGCCAGTTTGGCGGCGGCGAGGTCTACACGCGCTTCTTTACCCAGGCCCTGTTGGCGCAGGGCTGGGACGTGCAGATCGTCGTGGACCGCAAGGCAGCGTTCTGGCATCACCTCGGCCTCGACGGCGTGCGCTTCCTGCCCATCGGCCACGGCAGCGAAATTCCCGACGCGCTGCCCGCAACGCCGGCCGTTGTGGTCACCCACACCACGCTGCCGGCCGATCTGGCCCGGCAAGTGGCTGCCCGTCACCGTCTCGGCGGCTTCGTGCACATGCCCCTCGCCGACCGGGCGCCGGCCGGGCTCGCCTACTATCACCGCATCTTCGCCGTCTCGGCCTACGTGCGTGACACCGCTATTGCCCGCAGCCATAGACAGGTGTATCCGCAGCCCCTGCTGGCTGTCGCCGACCTGGCGCCGCGTACCCGGAGCGGCGGTGCCATCGTCCGCCGCAGCGAATACGATTGGGATCTGCGCAAGGTACGCGACCGGGTACTCTCCTGGACCGAACCCCTGCGCGCCT
>CAYTFA010000171.1:0-5109 GCA_964436755.1 uncultured Rhodocyclaceae bacterium
ACTTCGGGCTCGGCGAAGGCGTCGCCACCTTCATGATGGGCCTGCTGCTGGTACTCGCGGTGGTCTTCGTGCTGCGCCTGGTGTTCCGCAAGCGCGAAGCGGACGGCGGAATGCAATACGCCGGTGCCGGCCCGGCCAACTTCAGTCCCGAGCCGGCGCGCTTCGATGCACCGGCCGCGGCCGCGGGCGCCGGCCCGGTTGCTTCCGCAGCCGGCAGCGTTCCCCCCGGCTTCGACGTCGAAGGCTTCCTGCGCCAGGCCAAGCTCAACTTCATCCGCCTGCAGGCCGCCAACGACCGCGGCGACATGGACGACGTCAGGCAATTCACCGCTCCGGAACTGTTCGCCGAGATTCGCATGCAGTATCAGGAACGCGGTGGCAAGGCACAGGAAACCGACGTGATGCAACTCGACGCCGAAGTGCTCGAGGTCATTACGGAAGGTACGAACCACGTCGCCAGCGTCCGCTTCTTCGGCACGCTGCGTGAGGATGGCGGCGCACCCGAATCCTTTGCCGAAGTCTGGCACCTCGTCAAGCCGGTCGACGGAAGCCGTGGCTGGACGGTAGCCGGTATCCAGCAGGCCTGATCCACGTGCATCCGCTGCCGGCGCCGCTGCTGGCGGCCGTAAACCATCTGCTCGACCAGGCGGAATGGGCACGCGAAAAGCTGCGCCCGTTCGCCGGACATGCAGCGCGCGTGGACATGCCACCTTTCGACGCCGCCTTCCTCGTCGCCACGGATGGCCGGCTGGCCGCCCCCGTCGAAGTCGCCGCGCCCGAAGTCACGATATCGCTGCCGGCCACCACGCCCCTGCTCGCGCTGCAAGGCAAGGATGCGGTGATGCGCGCCGCACGCATCGAGGGATCGGTCGAGTTTGCCCAGGCCCTCGCTTTCGTGATCCGCAACCTGCGTTGGGACGCCGAGGAGGATTTGGCGCAACTGGTCGGTGACATCGCCGCCCATCGCATCGTCAAGACGGGCCGCGATTTGTCGGCCTGGCAACAGCAGGCCGCGCAGAACTTTGCTACCAACCTCGCCGAGTACTTCACCGAAGAGCAGCCGCTGATTGCCCGGCAGGACGATATCGGGTCGTTCTCCGCCGAAGTCGACCGGCTGCGTGACGACGTCGCCCGCCTGGAAAAGCGCCTGGATCGGCTGGGCTGAACGCCAATGCGATTGACACAGCATGGCTCCGGTCGGAAAATTTCCACTCTTTGGGGGAGCTCCACATGAAACTTATGCTTGCCGCGTGCCTCGCGCTCGTTGTCGTTCCGGCGCTTGCAGACGATGCCGCCTTGATTGCCGAAACGAAGATGACCGCACTGGGCATCCCGCCCAAGCTTCTGCAGATGGTCCAGGACGAAATCGACAAAGGCAGTTATCACGGCGCGATCGCAGCGTGCAGCGACAAGGCGCCGAAGATGGCCGCTGCCGCGTCGCAAAGCACGGGCTGGGCGATCCGCCGCGTCAGCCTGAAGAATCGCAATCCCAAGGCCGTGCCCGACGCCTGGGAGCAGGCGGCGCTTGAGGAATTCGACCGCCGCCGCGCCGCCGGCGAAAATGCGGCGATGATGGAAAAGGCGGAGATCGTCGCCGAGGGCGACAAGCGCGTCCTGCGTTACATCAAGGCGCTGCCGACGCAGAAGCTTTGCCTGAACTGCCACGGTCAGGCCGACCAGATGACAGCCGAAGTCCGGTCCAGGCTGAGTGAGATCTACCCGGCCGACAAGGCGACGGGCTACACCGAAGGACAGGTACGCGGTGCCTTGACGGTGAAGCGCCCGCTTTAGGCAGGGTCCGTCCGGCTCAGTTTGCGCCGGCCAGCGCCTTGTAGAGTGACGCCATGCTGGCCAGCCAGGCCCGGCGGGAGGCCAGTGCCGACTGCTGGGCCGACTGCAGCTCGCGCTGCGCGTCGAGCAGTTCCAGCTGGCTCGAAACGCCGGCCAGATAGCGCGCTTCGACGCGCTTGGCGCGTTCGTCCTGGGCGCGCGCCGCGGCCTCGAAGGCCGCCATCTGCTCCCCGTAATAGCGCCGCGCCGCAAGCATGTCTGCCACTTCGCGGAAGGCCTGCTGGATTACCTTTTCGTACTCGGCAACGGCAATGTCGCGCCGCGCGACGGCGAGATCCAAGTTGCCCTGACTGCGCCCGGCATCGAAGAGCGGCAGTTTGAGCAGGGGCGTAAAGCTCCAGGCACCGCTGCCCGCCTCGAACAATCCGGCCAGCGCACGGCTCGCCGTGCCGGCGGCCGCCGTCAGCAGGATGCGCGGCAGGAAGGCAGCCCGCGCGGCGCCGATATTGGCATTCGCGGCGAGCAGCTTCTGCTCCGCCGCGATCACGTCCGGGCGCGCCAGCAGGACATCCGACGGGAGCCCCGGCGGCAGTTCTGCTGGGGTGGCAAGCGCGGAAAGTGCCTGCGCCTTAAGCACGGGCTCGGCGCCGACCAGCAGGCGCAGGGCGTTGGCCGCCGCCGCACGCTGGCGTGCCAGGTTCGCCGCCTCGGCACGCGCGCTCTGGTAAGCCCCGTCGGCAGCCAGGTAGTCGAGGTCGCCGGCCAGTCCCACCTCACGGCGCTTGGCGATGAGGCCGACGGTTTCGCCGCGGCTGCGGGCTGTTGCCGCAGCCAGCGCAGCACGCTCTTCGAGTTCCTGCCAGGAGAACCACGCACCGGCGACATCGGCAACGAGCGAGAGGCGGAAGGCACGGGCCGCGTAATCGCTGGCGAGGAAACCGGCACGCGCCGCCTCGTCGAGATTCTTCACGCGCCCCCAGAAGTCGAGTTCGAATCCGGTCACGCCAAGGTAGGTGTCGTAGCGCTGCGCCTCGAGCTGGCGACCGGTGGCCGAGAGATCGGCCGGCGTGAGGGATGCGGCGCGCTGTGCAGCCAGCTCGACCGTTGGAAAGCGATCGGCCCGGGCAACGCCGGCCAATGCCCGCGCCTCTTCCACGCGGGCCAGGGCAATCCGCATGTCGCGATTGTGCTCGAGGGCGGCAACGATCAGCGCCTGCAACTGCGGGTCGACAAAATAGGCACGCCAGTCAGGAACCGGCTTCTTGTCCGTCACCGCCGGGGTGGCATCGGTCGCGTCGGGCCAGGTACCGGGTATCGGCGCGGCGGGCCGCCGGTAATCCGGGGCAAGGGAACATCCAGCCAACAGCACGAGCAGTGGGAGCAGGCGCTTACTCATGACCTGAGTCCCCATGGTGGCGGGCATGGCCCGGAAAGATGCGGCGGACGACGACGAAGAACACCGGCACCAGGAAGACCGCGAGCACGGTAGCCGTGATCATTCCGCCCATCACCCCGGTACCGATTGCGTGGCGGCTGTTGGCGCCGGCACCGTGCGAAATCGCCAGCGGCAGCACGCCGAAGATAAAGGCTATCGAGGTCATGACGATGGGCCGGATGCGCAGGCGGCAGGCCTCCATGGTCGCTTCGATGGCGTCGCGTCCCTGCTCCTGGAGTTCGCGGGCGAATTCGATGATCAGGATGGCGTTCTTCGCCGAAAGGCCGATGATGGCAATGAGGCCGACCTTGAAATACACGTCGTTGGGCAGCCCGCGCAGCATGACGGCAAGCACCGCACCAAAGATGCCGAGGGGAACGACCAGCATCACCGCAAACGGTATCGACCAGCTTTCGTAAAGGGCCGCCAGGCAGAGGAAGACCACGACCAGCGAAATGCCGAACAGGAAGGGCGCCTGGGTACCCGACTGGCGTTCTTCGAAGGACGTGCCCGACCATTCAAAGCCGATGCCCGGGGGCAACTTGGCCGCGACATCTTCCATGGCCAGCATCGCCTCGCCGGTCGAGCGCCCGGGCGCCGGGCTTCCAGAAATCTTCATCGCTGGCAGCCCGTTGTAGCGGTCGAGCTTGGGCGAGCCGACCGTCCATGTGGCCCGCGCCAGCTCAGCCAGCGGAATCATGTCGCCGCGGGCATTCTTGACGGGAATGCGCAGTATGTCTTCCGGCGTGCGCCGCGACTCGGCCTCGGCCTGCATCTGCACGCGCAGGATGCGGCCCTGGCGCACAAAGTCATTGACGTAGGCGACACCGAGTACCGATTGCAGGGTGTCGTTGAGGTCGGCGATATCCACGCCCAGGGCGCGTGCCTTGAGGCGATCGATGTCGAGGTAGAGCTGCGGGCCTGCCTCCTGTCCCTCGGGCCGCACGCCCATCAGCACCGGGTTCTGGCCCGCGATGCCGAGCGCCATGTTGCGCGCCTCGAGCAGTTTGTCGCGTCCGAGGCCGCCGCGGTCCTGCAAGCGGAAATCGAAGCCGCCGACCGCAGCAAGCTCCGGGATGGGCGGCACGTTGATGGCGAAGATCATCGCCTGCTTGATGCGGAAGAAGGCCATGTTGGCACGCTGCACGATGGCCGGCGCTTCATGGTCCTTGCCGGGTCGTTCGTCCCATCCCTTGAGCCGGACGAAGGTAATTGCCGCATTCTGGCCGCGGCCGAAGAAGGAAAAGCCGGCGACGCCGATCACGTGTTCGATCTCCGGCTGCGCCAGGTAATGTTGCTCCACGGCCGACAGCACTTCCAGCGTGCGCTCGCGGGTGGCGCCCGGGGGAAGTTGGACGATGCTGAGGAAGTAGCCCTGGTCCTCCTCGGGCAGGAAGCTGCCCGGCAGCCGGGTGAACAGCCAGCCCGTCGCAAGGATCACCGCCGCATACACCAGCAGCCAGCGGCCGGGCTTGCCCAGCATGCGCCGCGTGCCGGCGAGGTAAGCGCGCACTGTCGCGGCGAAGCTGCGGTTGAACCAGCCGAAGAATCCGGTCGAAGGCAGCACTTCCTTTCCGGACTCGTGCTTGAGTAGCGTTGCGCACAGCGCCGGGGTCAGGGTCAGCGCCATCAGCGCGGAGAAGCCCATGGTCAATACCAGCGTCACGGCGAACTGCCGATAAATGGCACCGGTGGATCCGCCGAAGAAGGCCATCGGCACGAACACCGCCGAGAGCACCAGGGTAATGGCGATGATCGCGCCGACGATCTGGTCCATGGCCTTGCGCGTCGCCTCGCGCGGTGCCAGCCCTTCCTCGCTCATGATGCGCTCGACGTTCTCGACGACGACGATGGCGTCGTCCACCACGATGCCGATCGCCAGC
>CAYTFA010000172.1:0-5105 GCA_964436755.1 uncultured Rhodocyclaceae bacterium
CGACCCTAGATGACATCATCGCCACGCGGGATCGCTTTCTCACCGACTACCAGGACGCCGCCTATGCCGCGCGCTATCGGGCACGCGTCGCGGAAGTCCGCGCCGCCGAGTCCGGCCTCGGCTCCACCCGGCTAACCGAGGCGGTCGCCCAGAACCTGTTCCGGCTCATGGCGATCAAGGACGAATACGAGGTCGCACGCCTGTTTGCCGAGACGGACTTCATCAAGCGTCTTGGCGACCAGTTCGAGGGCGAGTACTCGCTGCGCTTCCACCTCGCACCGCCGGTACTGGCTCGGCCCGACCCGAACAGCGGTCGAGTGCCAAAGCTGACATTCGGGCCGTGGATGCTCACGGCCTTCAAGTGGCTGGCAAAGGGCCGGCGCTGGCGCGGCACCCGCTGGGACCTGTTCGGGCGCAGTGACGAGCGGCGCGCGGAACGGCGCCTGCTGGCCGACTACGAGGCCGATCTTGCCGCCCTGCTGCCGAAGCTGGCGACGGACCGGCTAGCCGATGCGGTGACCCTGGCCAGCCTGCCGGAAAAGATTCGCGGCTACGGCCACGTCAAACGCAAGGCAATGGCGGCCGCCGCGCCCGAGCGCGAGGCCCTGCGGGCGAAGCTGGGGATTTCTTGACGGCGCCCGGTGGTCTAGGCCGCTCCGCCCTGCGCGCCGCGGCCGTGGCGCAATTGGGCGGGCTCGCCATCGCCGCCGCGCTGGCAACGGCCGTCCTGCCCGACCGCCTGTCACAGCCACAGGCATTCGCCATCGTCCAGGGCGTGGCGGCGGCATTGATCGCACTGGCACAACGCGTGCCACCGTGGTGGCTGGCCATCCACGCCGGTTTCCTGCCGCTGGCGGTCCTTGCCTCTCGCCTGGGGCTTCCTTCTTGGATCTGGCTGGGCGGGTTCATCCTGCTCTTGCTCGTCTTCTGGCGCACCGACCGCAGCCGGGTGCCGCTGTTCCTGAGCAATGCGACGACCCGCGCCGCGGTAACCGACCTTTTGCCCGCACTGCCGGCCAACGTGCTCGACCTGGGCTGCGGCGATGGCGCCCTGCTCGCCCAATTGGCCCGAGCCCGGCCCGACTGCCGCTTCGTTGGCTACGAGCACGCACCGCTGCCCTGGCTCTGGGCCAGCCTGCGCTGCCGGCGGCTGCCCAACGTGTCGATCCGGCTGGGCGACTTCTGGCCCCACGCGCTCGGTGGGTACGACCTCGTATATGCTTTCCTTTCCCCGGCCCCGATGCCGCGCCTGTGGGCCAAGGCCGGGGCCGAGATGCGGCCGGGCGCGCTGCTGGTCAGCAACAGCTTTGCGGTACCCGGCGCCCCCCCGGAACGGACACTGGAGCTGGCCGACCCGCGCCACACCCGGCTCTACTGCTACCGGCCCGCCGGTTGAATAAACGCCTCGAATTCCTCGCAATTTCGGCCATCGCCGGGCCGCGCTCTGGCCAATAATCCTCCGGCATCGGCCCGGCTTCGGCACGTGGCCGCAACGGGGTAATCCATGGCGGACATCATCTGCGTCATCGGCAACAAGGGCGGCACCGGCAAGACCACGATCTCGCACATGCTGTGCCACGGTCTCGGCCTGCTCGGCCAGCGCTCCGTCTGCGTACTGACCGACAGCTGCCGCGAACCGCTCGACCCCGCCGGACGCCGCTACCTCGTGGCCGATGCGCGCTCGCGCGAGTCGCTGGCCAAGGTGACGGCAAAGATCCGCACGCTCAAGGCCTGGCTCGGCGTCATCGACGGGGGCGGCAACCGCACCGAAATGGACCGCCAGCTTTACGGCGTCGCCGACCTCGTGCTGCTGCCCTTCCGCGACTCGCACGAGGACATCCGCACCGTCATCCGCGACCTCGAAATGTTCCCCCGTGCCTACGCGGTGCCCTCGCAATGGCCGACCAACGCGTGGCAACGCGAGGCCGCGGAAAAGGCCACGGACGAATTCCTCGCACGTTACGCCGATCGCATCCTGGGCCCGGTGGCCACGCTTTCGGCAAGCAAGCAGTTGCTGCAACGTACCGTTCCCACAGCACTGCCGACGCCGCTGGCCAACGCCAGCCGGGCCATGGCCCGCCAGGTACTCGACCTGCTGCAGATTTCGATAGGGGAAGACGAAGCCGTTGTATCGGCGCATGAAGCAGCGCCGCGCGCGCCCGCGGTCAGCGTCGCCGGCGCCATGCCGATGGCGGCCTGACCGGCCCCTTCAGCAAGACTCCCTCAGGTCGGCCGCCACTTTCGCGTCACCATCAGCGCCGCCTCGGCGCGATTGCTGACGCCCATCGCCTTGATGATCGCCGACGCATGAATCTTCACCGTGCCCTCGGTGACGCCGAGCAGTTCGGCAATCTGGCGATTGCTGCGCCCCTCCGCCATCAACTCGAGCACGCGCCCCTGCGCCACGGTAAGGCCAAAGCGCTCGCCCAGGGTGCGCTTCTTTCCTTCGACGGGCTCGGCGCGCCCGGCTAGTTCGCGCAGCTTGGGCGACAGGTAGATCTTCCCGGAAAGCACCGCGCGCAGTGCCTTGAGCAACTCGGCGCCGGAGCTCGCCTTGGAGACGAAGCCCGACGCGCCGGCGGCCATCGCACGCGAAACGGTGCGCGCGTCGTCGAGCGCAGAGAGCACGACCACCGGTACTGTCGGATAGCGCCTTCGCACCAGCGGCAGGAAGATCTGGCCGCGCGTACCCGGCAGCATAAGGTCGAGGATCATCATGTCGATGTCCTCGCTCTCCAGCACGGCAATGGCCTGGTTGGCGTCGGCGACGCCGACCGCCCGCGTTTCCTGCCCCAGGCTCTTCAGCGTCGCCAGCAGGCCCTCACGCACCAGCGTATGGTCTTCCACGACCAGAATTTTCAGCATCCCCGCCTCCCCCTAGCGGACCGCCCGATCCTGATATGACATCGAGAAGTTTAGCGCGGAACCCGGCGAAGCGGTAAGATCGCCGCAACAATCTGGAGCCACCGCCATGAGCACGACCCCTTCCGATCCGATGGAGTTCCTCAAGACCCTCTGGGGCAACACCGGCATGCCACTGCCGGGGCTGGTCACGCCCACGCTCGACACCAACGAACTTGACAAGCGCATTGCTGACCTGAAGGCCGTCGAAGGCTGGCTCAAGACCAATCTGGGCATGCTGCAGATGACCATCCAGGGTCTCGAAATGCAACGTGCCACGCTCGCCGCCATGCAGGCGATCAGCCAGTCGGCAAGCAGTGCCGAAGCAAACGCCAATCCGTTTGCCAACCCGGCACTGTGGCCCTGGAACCTGATGCCTGGAGCGCAGTCCGATACTGCGAAAGAGGCGCCGGACGACGCCAGCGTCGCATCGGCTGCCGGCAAGTCCTCCCGCAAGAAGTAGCTCAGCGCAGGCTGAGCACCAGCGGCAGGCTCACCATGCCGAGCAGCGTGCCGGCCGAGATCAGCCAGGCAACGCGCGGTCCGTCGCCGCCCATGCGCTGCGCCAGGATGTAGGCCGAACTCGCCGGCGGCAGCGCCGCGAACACCAGCACGACATCCGCATGCACTCCGCGCAGTTCGAGCCCGCGCACCACGAGCAGGGCCGCCAGCGGCATCACCGCCAGCTTGACCGTTAGCAGGTAGGCGGCGGCGAGTCGCTGCGCATTGCCGCCGCCACCGGCGGTGCGCAACCCGGCACCGACGGCCAGCAGGCCGAGTACGATGGCCGCCTCCGAGAGCCGGCCCAGGAACTTGAGGACCACGACCGGCGGCTGCAGACCGGCAGCATTCGCCGCAATCCCGGACAGCGTCGCCCAGATCAACGGATTGCGCGCCAGTTCGCGCCAGACGCCGGCCTCGCCATGGCGGGCCAGCATCCATACCGCGGCCATGTTGGCCGGCGGCACCATCAGGCCGACGAGGATGCCCATCGCAGCTATCCCCGCCGTGCCGTGCAGCGAACCGGCGATCGCCAGGCCGATGTAGGAGTTGAAGCGGAACGCGCACTGGTACTGCGAGGCGAAGGAAAGCGGCGATATCGGCAGGCGTCGCAGGGCGAGCCCGAGCACCATGCCGACGACCATCGCGGTGGCGGCCGCGCCGAGCATCGGTCCGGCGGCGGACCAGTCGATGCGCGTGCGCACCAGGCCGTTGAACAACAGGGCCGGGAACAGCACGAAATACACCAGCTTCTCGAGTCCGTTCCAGAAGTGGTCGCCCAGGCGCAGGAGGCGGCGCAGCGCTGCGCCCATCAGGATCAGGGCGAAGTCGGGCAGCAGGGCGAGGACGAGGGCGGGGCCGGATATCACCCGGCTAGATTACCTTTGCCGTCCGCAATGCCGCAATCTCTTGTGTGCTGAAGCCGGCCGCTGCGAGCACGGATTCGCTGTCCGCCCCGGCCTTCGGCGCAGGCGCATCGGGCGCCGGGGGCCACGCCGAGAGCTTGAACGGTGACCCGTACTGCGTCATGCCGCCCACCTGCACCGCCATGCCGCGCGAGGCCACCTGCGGATGCCCGAGCGCCTCGTCGATACGCAACACCGGCGTCACGCAGCAATCGGCGGCGGCGAACACCGGCGCCCAGTCGGCCAGCGGCCTGGCCGCCAGCACGGCAGCCAGTTCTTCGCGCACCTGGTGTCCCTTGCTGCCGGTCGCAAGCCCGAAGGGCGCCAGGTCGTCGCGTCCGATGGCGGCGCACAGGGCCTGCCAGAACTTGGGCTCCAACGCGCCGACCGCCAGATGGCGTTCGTCGGCGGTCCGATACACGCCATAGCACGGCACGCCGCCGGTGAGCAGGTCGGCGCCGCGCGGCACCGGCGCGCCGTGGGCCAGCATGGCGACGAGCGGGAACAGGTTGTGCGCAAGCACGCCGTCCGTCATCGCGATGTCGACGTGGCTGCCCCGCCCGCTTGCCTTCGCGCCGATGACAGCGGCGAGCAGGCCGACCAGCGAAGTCAGCGTACCGCCGAGCAGGTCGCCGATCTGCAGGTTCGGTATTGCCGGCGCGCCGCCGGCCGTGCCGATCTGGTCGAGCAGCCCTGCGGTGGCAAGGTAGTTGATGTCGTGCCCGGCATGCTCGGCCCAGGGCCCCGTCTGGCCGTAGCCCGTGATCGCGCAGTAGACGATGCGCGGGTTCAGCGCAC
>CAYTFA010000173.1:0-5103 GCA_964436755.1 uncultured Rhodocyclaceae bacterium
CGCCGGCGGCCCAGGCGAGGCGGCGCGGACTGCCGGCGAGGTGGAGCCCGGCCAAGGCGGCGAGGGCGGGGAAGATGGGCAGGATGTAGGACGCGAGCTTGGAGCTGGAGGCCGAGAAGAAGGCGAACACCAGCACGGCCCAGACCAGCAGGAAGCGCTGCGGCTGGAAGCGTTGCGCGGGCCGCGCGCGCCAACCGTCGGCGATCGCGCCGGGCAGGGCGGCAATCCACGGCAGGATGCCGACCAGCAGGATGGGGACGAAGTACCAAACCTCCTGGTAGCGGCCGTGGCTCTTGGTCAGGAAGCGCTCGAAGTGCTCGTGGATGAAGAAGAAGCGCGCGAATTCGGGGTTGGCGAGGGAGACGGCGACGAACCAGGGCGCGGTCACGGCGACCAGGATGGCCAGCCCGCGCCAGGGCCGGATGCGGGCAAGCAGACCCCAGTCGCGCTGCCAGAGGATGTAGGCGACCACCGTCGCGGCGGGCAGGACGAGGCCGATCAGGCCCTTGGACAGCACGGCCAGTGCCAGCAGCATCCAGGCGCCGTCGCGCCAGCGCGCGCCCTCCCGGGCCGGTGTCTCGTCGCGCTCGGCCAGGCACAGCGCGAATACGGCGGCGGCAAGGAAGAAGCTGACGCCCATGTCGAGCGTATTGACGTGGCCGATGACGTTCCACAGCACGCTGCCGGCCAGCACGGCGGCAGCAATCAGGCCGGCCGGCGCGCCGAACAGGCGCGAGGCGGCGAAGCCGGTGGCGAGGATGCCGAGGAAGCCGGTCAGCGCCGGCCACAGGCGCGCCGTCCAGTGGTGCTCGCCGAAGGCCGTGTAGGCGGCGGCGGTGGCCCAGTACTGGAGGGCGGGCTTCTCGAAATACTTGATGCCGTTCAGGCGCGGGGTGACCCAGTCGCCGCTCGCCACCATCTCGCGCGGGATTTCCGCGTAGCGGCCTTCGTCGGGGTTGATCAGGCGGCGCTGCTCGAGGGTGCCGAACCACGCCAGCGCGAAAGCGAAGGCGAGCAGCAGCGTGCCGCGGTGAGCGTCGCTCAGCCCGCGCATTCGATGATCAGCGCCGCGGTCACGTCGCGCCCTTCGGCCATGAGGATGTTGTAGGTGCGGCAGGCGGCGTGGGTGTCCATCACCTCCACGCCGACCTTGCGGCGCACGAGCGGGGCGAGCAGCGCGGGTGTCGGGAAGCGCTGGCGGGCGCCGGTGCCGAGCAGGACGATGGGGCTGCCGAAGGCGGCTATGGCGTCGAGGTCGGCCGCGGCAAGCTCATCGACCGAGGCCGGCGGCCAGTCTTCCTGCAGGTGCTGGGGGGTGAGCAGGAAACTGCGCGTCAGGCGCCGGCCGTTCACCGCGACCGACCCGGCATCGTAGGCGGTGATGGCAAGCAGGCCGGAACTGGCGGAACTGTGCAGTTTCATTCGTGGCGGCGGGGCGGGCGACTGTATCGGCGGCGAGACAGGGCGGCGGGCGAGGGGGGCCGGATCGCGCGGAAAGCCGCATCAAGTCTGGATTTGCGGTGCAACATAGGCTTCGGTAACATTATACATTTTAGTTTCCGGCCGATGCCCCGCCCGGCCGCGCAGAAAGGACGGTTGCCGATGCAGCCCGTGAACAAATCCGCCAAGCTCAACAACGTCTGCTACGACATTCGCGGGCCGGTGCTGGCACGCGCGCGGCAGATGGAGGAAGAGGGCCACAAGATCATCAAGCTGAACATCGGCAACCTCGCCGCCTTCGGCTTCGATTCGCCCGAGGAAATCCAGCAGGACATGATCCGCAACCTGCCGGGCGCGGCCGGCTACGTCGATTCGAAGGGCATCTTCTCGGCGCGCAAGGCGGTGATGCACTACACGCAACAGAAGCAGATCAAGGGTGTCGGCATCGAGGACATCTACATTGGCAACGGCGTGTCCGAGCTGATTGTGATGGCGATGAACGCCCTGCTCGACACCGGCGACGAGGTGCTGGTACCGGCCCCCGACTACCCGCTGTGGACCGCCGCGGTGAGCCTCTCCGGCGGTACGCCGCGCCACTACCTGTGCGACGAGGGCGCCGGCTGGCTGCCCGACCTGGCCGACATCCGCGCCAAGATCACGCCGCAGACGCGGGCCATCGTCATCATCAACCCGAACAATCCGACCGGCGCGCTGTACCCCGACGACCTGCTGCGCGAGATCGTCGAGATCGCCCGCGCGAACGACCTCATCATCTACGCCGACGAGGTCTACGACAAGGTGCTCTACGACGGTGCCCGGCATACTTCGATCGGCGCGCTGTCGGAGGACGTGCTGACCATCACCTTCAACGGCCTGTCGAAGAACTACCGCTCCTGCGGCTACCGTGCCGGCTGGATGATCGTCTCCGGCGAGAAGAAGCATGCGCGCGACTACATCGACGGCCTCGACATGCTGGCCTCGATGCGCCTGTGCGCCAACGTGCCGGGCCAGTGGGGCATCCAGACGGCGCTGGGCGGCTACCAGAGCATCGACGATCTGGTCGCCCCGGGCGGCCGCATGTGCCGCCAGCGCGACGTCGCGCACGAGCTGATCACGTCCATCCCGGGCGTGACCTGCGTCAAGCCCCGGGCCACGCTCTACATGTTCCCGCGCCTCGATCCGCAGATGTACCCGATTGTCGACGACCAGGAGTTCATCGCCGAGCTGCTGGTGCAGGAGAAGGTGCTGCTGGTGCAGGGGACGGGCTTCAACTGGCCGCACCCCGACCACTTCCGCCTGGTCTTCCTGCCGCACGAGGACGACCTGCGCGAGGCCATCGGGCGCATCGCGCGCTTCCTCGACGGCTATCGCCGGCGCCATGGAAGCTGAGCTGTCCATCGTCGATATCACGGATCCGGACGGCGGGCTGGTCGAACCCGCCTGGCTGGAGCGCGCGGAAGCCGTGCACCGCCAGTTGCGCGACCGCCTGCCGCCCGACTATGCGCGGCGCATGCAGGCGGTATTCGGCGGTGGCGGACGCATGAGCGTGGCGGTCGGCGCCGGCGCCGTGCTCGGCGTGGCCGTGTGGCGCCTGGTGGAGAACACCTACGAGGGCCGCCGCCTGTACGTCGACGATCTGGTCACCGATGCCGCCTCGCGTTCGCGCGGGGTCGGCCGCTTCCTCCTCTCCGCGCTGGAGGATCGTGCGCGGGCACTCGGCTGCGACGTGATCGCCCTCGATTCGGGCACCCAGCGCACGGGTGCGCACCGCTTCTACTTCCGTGAAGGCTTCGTCATTCCCAGTTTCTGTTTCAGGAAATCGCTCGCATGAAACCCATCAACGTTGGACTGCTCGGCATCGGTACGGTAGGCGGTGGCACATTCAATGTGCTCACCCGCAACGAGGCCGAGATTACGCGGCGCGCCGGGCGCCCCATCCGCATCACGCGCGTCGCCGACAAGAACCTGGAGTTGGCGAACCGCGTCGTCGGCGGCCGCGCACAGGTGACGGACGATGCCTTCGCCGTCGTCGCCGACCCCGAGATCGACATCGTCATCGAATTGATCGGCGGCTATGGCATCGCGAGGGAACTGGTGCTCAAGGCCATCGAGAACGGCAAGCACGTCGTCACCGCCAACAAGGCACTGCTTGCCGTGCACGGCAACGAGATCTTCGCCGCTGCGCAGAAGAAGGGCGTGATGGTCGCCTTCGAGGCCGCCGTGGCCGGTGGCATTCCCATCATCAAGGCACTGCGCGAGGGACTCACCGCCAATCGCATCCAGTGGATCGCCGGCATCATCAACGGCACGACCAATTTCATCCTCTCCGAGATGCGCGACAAGGGCCTCGCCTTCGCCGACGTGCTCAAGGAGGCGCAGCGCCTCGGCTATGCCGAAGCCGATCCGACCTTCGACGTCGAGGGTGTCGACGCGGCGCACAAGCTGACCATCATGTCCGCCATCGCCTTCGGCATCCCCATGCAGTTCGACAAGGCGCACGTCGAGGGCATCAGCAAGCTCGAGGCCGAGGACATCCGCTACGCCGAGCAGCTCGGCTACCGCATCAAGCTGCTGGGCATCACCAAGCGGGCCGAGCAGGGCATCGAGCTGCGCGTGCACCCGACCCTGATCCCGGCCCGGCGCCTGATCGCCAATGTCGAGGGGGCGATGAACGCCGTGCTGGTGCAGGGCGACGCCGTCGGCGCCACGCTCTACTACGGCAAGGGCGCCGGCGCCGAGCCGACCGCGTCGGCGGTGATCGCCGACCTCGTGGACGTGACGCGGATGCACACCGCCGACCCCGAGCATCGCGTGCCGCACCTCGCCTTCCAGCCCGGCGCGATGCAGGACACGCCCATCCTGCCCATGGCCGAGGTGGAAACCGGCTACTACCTGCGCCTGCGCGTCGAGGACAAGCCGGGCGTATTGGCCGACATCACGCGCATCCTCGCCGACCAGCAGATTTCCATCGACGCCATGATCCAGCGCGAGCCTGGCGAGGGCGAATCGCAGACCGACATCATCATGCTTACCCACGTCACGCTCGAGAAGAATGTCGATGGCGCGATCGCGAAGATCGAGGCGCTGCCAGTCGTACGGCGGCGCGTGATCCGCCTGCGCATGGAGGAGCTGGCCTGAGATGAAGTACGTTTCGACGCGCGGCGGCGCCGAGCCGCAGGAGTTCTGCGACATCCTGCTCGGCGGCCTGGCCCCCGACGGCGGCCTCTACCTGCCGGAAACCTATCCGCAGGTGGCCGATTCGCTCGAGGCGTGGCGCGGGCTGTCCTATGCCGAACTGGCTTTCCGCGTCCTTGGTCTTTTCGCCACGGACATCCCGGCGGCCGATCTGCGCGCGATCTGCGAGCGCACCTACACGGCGCAGACCTACCGCTGGTGCCGGCCCGGCCGCGACGCCGCCGACATCGTGCCGCTGACGACGCTGGAAGCGGACTTCCACCTGCTCGAACTGTCCAACGGGCCGACCCTGGCCTTCAAGGACATGGCCATGCAATTGCTCGGCAACCTGTTCGAGTACGTGCTCGAGCGCCGCGGCGAGACGCTCAACATCCTCGGTGCCACTTCCGGCGATACCGGCTCGGCGGCCGAATATGCGATGCGCGGCAAGCATGGGGTGCGCGTCTTCATGCTTGCCGCGCACCCCAT
>CAYTFA010000174.1:0-5085 GCA_964436755.1 uncultured Rhodocyclaceae bacterium
ATGTTGAAGTTGGTCAGGTCGCCGGTGTCCTTGGCGTGGATGAATTCCTCGATGTCCGGATGGTCGCAGCGCAGTACGCCCATCTGGGCGCCACGACGACTGCCGGCCGACTCGACCGTTTCGCAGGAGCGGTCGAAGACGCGCATGTACGAGACGGGACCGGAGGCACGCGACTGGGTGCCCTTGACGTGGGCGCCGACCGGGCGGATCGAGGAGAAGTCGTAGCCGACGCCACCGCCGCGGCGCATGGTCTCGGCGGCCTGGAGCAACGCGGTGTAGATGCCCGGGCGTCCATCGACGATCTCCGAAATGGAGTCGCCGACCGGCTGCACGAAGCAGTTGATCAGCGTGGCACAGAGGTCGGTGCCGGCTGCCGAGTTGATGCGACCGGCAGGAACGAAGCCGTATTCCTGGGCTTCGAGGAACTTCGCTTCCCAGTAGGCCCGCTTGTCCTCGGCTTCGATCGAGGCCAGAGCGCGTGCAACGCGCATGCGCACGTCGCGCACGTCGCGTTCACTGCCTTTTGCATATTTCTCCAGCAGTACCTCGCCGGAGATCTCTTGCGGGAGGGGCAGGCCCATCTGCCCAGTGTGTTCGTAATTACTTGTTTCCTCAGTGTTATTTATTGTGGTGGTCATGGTCTCTTCCGAAGAGTATTCCCGGTTAATCATCCAGCGAGCGCCGAAGCATACCGCCGGCTCCGATTAGTGAAAAGAAAAAAATTTTCGTTCCAATAAAAACAATGGCTTATCTATTTGACTAGTGGCTCCGTCGCTACCGCCCTACTAGATATAGTATGTTTTCCCGGGAGGAAACGGGAGGAAAAACAGCACGATGGCGTCCCTTTTCGAGACTTGGCTTGAGCGCCGTCGGGGCTGCTTCTTGCTATAGCCCGGAAATTGGGAGCCAGGCTGGGGTTGACAGGCTTGGCCGGCGCGAGAAATTCAAGGAGTGGCTGCTCAGCGGATCAGGTTTGCCGTGTGCCGCGCAATTATCCATTCCTCGTTCGTGGGTATCACGCAGGCCGCAACCCGGCTGCCCGCGGCCGAGATGCGCGGTGCATCTGCGGCGTTCGCCGCGTCGTCGAGGTCCACACCGAGCCAGGACAGTTCGGCGCATACCTTGCGCCGCACGGCGGCACCATGCTCGCCGATGCCTCCCGTGAACACCAGGGCGTCGAGGCCGCCGAGCGCCGCCGCGAGCGAACCGATTTCGCGTACGACGCGGTAGCAGAACAGATCCACGGCGAGACGTGCCTGCGGCGCATCGGATTCCAGGAGTATGCGCATGTCCTGACTGATGCCGGAGACGCCGAGCAGGCCCGATTCCTTGTAGAGCAGGCGGGTGAGCGCCTTGACGTCCATGTGGCCGTAGTCCATCAGGTAGAGCAGCACGCCGGGGTCGAGGTTGCCCGTGCGCGTGCCCATCATGAGGCCGTCGACGGCGGTGAAGCCCATGGTCGACGCCTGGCTGCGGCGACCCCGCATGGCGCACATCGATGCGCCGTTGCCGAGGTGGGCGACGATCACGCGTCCGTCGGAGTGTTCCGGCGGCAGGTGGCGCGGCAGCGCCTCGGCGATGTACTCGTAGGACAGTCCGTGGAAGCCGTAGCGGCGCACGCCCTGCTCGGTGATGGCGCGCGGCAGGGCGAAGAGTTGCGCCAGTTCCGGCTGGCTGCGATGGAAGGCCGTGTCGAAGCACGCCACCTGGGGAACGCCGGGCAATGCCGAAGTCATCGCATCGATGCCGGCCAGGTTGTGCGGCTGGTGCAGCGGCGCCAGCGGAACGAATCCGCGCAGGGTATCCACCATGGTGGCATCCAGCACCACCGGCTGCGAAAAACGCTGGGCGCCATGCACCACGCGATGGCCGACGCCGGCGATGCTCCAGCCGCCGTCGTGGCCGTTCAGCCATTGCACCAGCAGGGCAAGCGCGATCTGGTGAGGGGTGCGGCCGGGCGCGGTCAGGTCGATGTCGCTGTCGTCGAGGACCGCGCCGGCGGCGTCCTTGATCTTGAGATGGGCGGCCTGACCGACGGCGCCAATGCCGTCGATTTGCCCGGACAACTCTGGCTTCTGCGGCGTCTCGCCGGCGTGGGCGAAGAGGGCGAACTTGATCGACGAGGAACCGGCATTCAGGGTGAGGATGGCATCAGGCATGTTTCGTTGGACCTACTTGCGGCGTTTGGCATGGGCCATGACTACCGCCACCGCTGTCGAGGCGGTGCGTGTCTCGGCGGTGTCGGCACGGCTGGTGAGGACGATGGGGACGCGCGCGCCGAGCACGATGCCCGCGGTTAGCGCGTCGGCCAGATATTCGAGCTGCTTTGCCAGCATGTTGCCCGATTCGATGTCGGGAACCAGCAGGATGTCGGCATTGCCGGCGACCGCCGACTTGATGCCCTTGGTGCGCGCGGCCGCCACGGAGATCGCGTTGTCGAAGGCGAGCGGGCCGTCGAGCAGCCCGCCGGTGATCTGTCCGCGGTCCGCCATCTTGCACAAGGCTGCTGCATCCAGGGTCGCCTGCATCTTCAGGTTGACGGTTTCCACGGCGGCGAGGATGGCCACCTTCGGATCGGCCACCTTGAGCATGAGCGCGAGATCGATGGCGTTCTGCACGATGTCCACCTTGGCTTCGAGGTCCGGCGCGACATTGACCGCCGCGTCGGTGATGAACAGCAGGCGCGGATAGGTGGGTACGTCCATCAGGAACACGTGGCTGATGCGGCGCGCCGTGCGCAGCCCGGTGGACTTGTCGATGACCTCGGTCATCAGTTCGTCGGTGTGCAGCGATCCCTTCATCAGGGCCTCGACCTGGCCTTCGCGGGCGAGCGAAACGGCGACCTCCGCCGCGGCATGGCTGTGCGCCACGTTGATGACGGTGCATCCATAGAGGTCGAGCTGGTTGGCCTCGGCGATCTGGCGGATCTTCTCCTCCGGTCCGACCAGCGAGGGAAGGATGAGACCGCGATCGCGTGCGAGCAGGGCGCCCTTGAGCGATTCCGCGTCGCAGGGATGGGCCACGGCCATGGAAATCGGAGCGAGTCCGCGCGTGATCTCGAGCAGGTGCTCGAAGCGCGCCTTGCGCATCGGCGATACCGACATGTCGGGCGTGTCGGTCTTCAATTGCTTGATCTTGTCCGCCGGTGCCTGCACCTCGGCCGTGCCGGTGATCACCTTCTGGCCGTCCTGGTTGACGCATGTGAAATCCATGATCAGGTGCCGATTGCGCGGAAACTTCTTGCTGCAGGTCACCTTGACCGTCAGCGTGTCGCCGACGCGGACCGGCAGCGAGAAATGTACGGACTGGTCGATGAACAGCGTACCCGGGCCGGGAAGCTGGGTGCCGAGGACGTTGAAGACCAGGGCGCCGCCCCACATGCCATGGGCGATCATTTCGCGCAGCATCGTCGAGTAGGCCTGCTGCGAATCGACATGCGCCGGGCTGATATCACCGGCCATCATCGCGTAGAGCTGGATGTCCTCGTGGCGCAGCGTGCGTACGAGGGTGGCGCTGTCGCCGACGGAAATTTCGTCGAAAGTGCGGTTTTCGATGTACTCGGATTTACCGGGCTGGCGCGTGCTCATCACGGAGCTCCCTGGGCGGATTCGTCTATCTTACTGCGGAGTTGTTGCGATGCAGTAACCCGACGCTCGGCAAAGCAGGGGTGCCGGCAGCCGACACCCCATGCTAGCGGCCGATGCGCCATGCCGAAGGCGTGGTGCCGAACCAGTTGCGGAAGGACCGAGTGAAGGAACTCTGCTCGGCGTAGCCCAGCAGCAGGGCGACATCCAGCACCGACAGCCCCGGGTCGCGCAGGTAAACCTGCGCCAGCTCGCGGCGCGCCGCATCGAGCAGTTCGTGGAAGGAGTAACCCGCGCCGGCCAGGTGCCGCTGCAACGTGCGCGGCGCCATGTCCAGCGCGAGCGCGACGTGCTTGAGGCTGGCTTCGCACTTCGGCATCAGCGGAGCCAGGGCCTGGCCCACGCGAACCGCAAGTGCGTCGTTGCCGTGGCGGCGGGCGATGGCCTTGCGCGCCTCGTCGCGCATCGCCAGGTTGAGATCGGTGTCGGCCTGCAACAGCGGTTGCGCCAGCAGACGACGGTCGAAGCGCAGCGAATTCTCGCCGGCGTCGAAACGCACCGGGCAGCCGAAGTAGCTGCGGAAGGGGGCCGTATCTGCGGGCGCCGGATGACGGAAGCGTACCTCCACCAGCGGCATGTCGGCACCGGTGATCCAGCGCCCGAACCCGCACCAGCTCGCGATCAGCGACTCCGCCAGCAGCGGCTCGTACGGCAGCGCGGTACTGCGGGTCCCCGGCTGAACCACCCAGGCGAGCCAGGCGATGTTGCCCTCGGTTCCCACCAGGGTTTCGCTGTAGCCGTCGTCGAACACCACGCGGCGGTAAAGCGGCACGAGGCCGATCGCCTCGCCGAGGTTGCGGCAGGTCATCAGCGCATAGCCAAGCACGTCGAAGGTGTCGGGCCGAGCCTGGCGGCCGAATTCCAGCGCGAGGTCGCGACGTCCGGTGAGCGTCAGCGCCGAACGGAAGAGGGCGACCAGGGCCGCGAGCGGGATGCGGGGCTGCTGGGGTTCCCAGCGGCCGAGCGCCGCACCGGCGTGGCGCAGCAGAAGCGTGCGCGGCAGGCCGAAGCTTTCGACGACGCCGAACAAGCGGCGTGCATAGCCGGCACCGACGCTCAACTGCACAGCAGGAGAAGGGGGCGACGCGCGGGGCATTCGGACTGGCGCGAAATGACAAAACAGGAGGCATTTTGCGACAAGCGGCCCGCCACATCAATCCTCTATGCTGGTCTGAAAGCACGAAAGGCCCCAAGCCCGGGCGGACAAAGACACAGGAGGCGGAAAATGGCTGAAATCAGCGGCGGCGAAGTCCTCGCCCGCATGTTGCAGAAGGAAGGTGTCGAGAAGGTGTTCGGCATCATCGACGGAACCTACTTCGGCTTCTATTCCTCATTGCACCGGCTCGGCATCGAGATCGTCACGCCGCGCCACGAAAGCTGTGCCGCGCATATGGCGGGGACCTACGCCAGGCTGACCGGCAAGCTCGGCGTGTGCATGGCG
>CAYTFA010000175.1:0-5083 GCA_964436755.1 uncultured Rhodocyclaceae bacterium
GGGTCGTCAATGCGGGCGGTCTATGGGAGCGGCACTCGCTGGCCGGCAGCCAGTTTGCGCCGCGACTCGGGCTTAATTACCACCTCGACCCGGAGAGTACCCTGCGCGCGGTGACGACCAAGTCGTTCCGCATGCCTTCCATCTACATGCTGCGCGGACTGGGCAGCTACGTTCTCAGCGTCACGCCGCCGCTGCTGCCTGCCACGTCGGTGCCTTACGTGGCCACCAGCGGCAAAGTCCAGCCGGAGACGGTGATCGCCAACGAGGTCGGTTACCTCGGCGAACTACGCAGTCTCAACCTGAAGGCCGACGTGCGCGTCTTCAGCGAACGCATCAACCGCCGACATTGGACGGTCGGGGTGGATTTTGTCAATTTCCCTGGCCCTGAACTGCATGGTGTCGAGTACCAGTTCGACTGGCGGCCCTTTGCCGATACGCGACTGGTCTTCGCCGAGGCGCAGCTGCGCGAGCAGCCTGGGCGGGATGGCGCCTTCGAGCAAAACGAGGCGCCGCACCGGACGGGTAGCCTCTCCCTGTATCAGAAGCTGCCGCAGGATTTCGACCTGACCCTCATCCAGCACTATGCGACGGCCTATCAGTGGGGCGTCGGACAGCTGGTCGCCGGGTCGCGCGAGCTTGACGTGCGTCTTGCGCGATCTTTCCGTAGCGATGGCACGCGTGGCGAAGTGGCACTTACCGTCCAGTCGCTCGGCGGCGGCTACAAGGGGTTCGTTCCTGACCAGATGTTCGGGCGGCGCGCCTTCGTTTCTCTGCGTCTGGATTTCTGAGGCATGCGCGCAAGGCAGCTCGCGGCATTCGTTAGCCTCTGCCTTCTGTTAATGACATGGGGATGGGCGCGGGCGGCATCGCCGGTATCGGTCTGGATTGCGCTGGCCGAGTCGTCGACCGCGCACGTGGAGGCGGCCGAGGCCCTGCGCGCCGAAGTGGACCGGGCGCTACCCGGTCGCGTGGAGTGGCGCATCGCGCCCTGGGCCCAGTTCGCCGCAAGCGACCGTGAACCGGCGATCGTCGTCGCGGTCGGCGCGTCAGCCTACCGGGGCATGCTCGAACTGGCGTGGCGTGATTCGCCGCCGCCCTTGCTGGCGATCCTGGTTCCGCGCACGACGTTCGAGCGAGCGGCGGATCCGGCCCGGCTGCGCGCCGGGTCCCAGTCGGCCGTATTCATCGACCAGCCCCTGGGGAGGCATCTCGACCTGATTCGGCTGGCAATGCCGGACGCACGCCGCGTCGGCGTGCTGTTCGGCGCGGAGTCCGGGGCGCAGATCGCAGCCCTCGACAAGGCGGCGCGCGACAAAGGCCTGCGCATCGTCGGCGCCGAGGCCGAGTCGGGCCGCCTCTATCCTGCGCTGCGGCAGGTACTCGATGAGGCGGACATCCTGCTTGCGCTGCCCGACCCAGCCGTCTTCAACAACCAGACTGCGGGCAACATCCTTACTGCGGCGTATCGGCGACACGTGCCGCTGGCGGGCTTCTCCCCCTCGTGGGCAAAGGCCGGGGCCCTGTTCGCGCTGTATTCGACCCCGGCCCAGGTCGGGGCACGCGGTGCCGAGGCAGTGCGCGCTGCACTTGCCGGCCGTCCGCTGCCACCGCCTCAATCGTCCCGCGAATTCGTCGTCGCGGTGAATGCCGACGTAGCCCGGTCGCTCGGGCTGGTCCTCGACGAAAAGGATCTCGTCGAGCAACTGCGACAAAGGGAGCGGCCATGAACCTGCGCCACCGCATGACGCTGCTTGCCCTGCTGCCCGCCACGCTGGTTGCGCTCCTGCTGACTTCGGTGTTCCTCTGGCACGCCATCGACAGCCTCGAGCAGGGCCTGCACACCGAAGGCGTCGCGCTCTCGCGCCAGATGGCCACGGCGGCCGAGTACGGCATTTTCGCCGGGCAGCGCGCCAACCTTTCGGCACTGGCCGATTCGGCGCTGCGCATCGATGCCGATGCCCGGGGTGCCGCGATCGTCGATGCCCGCGGTACCCTCCTCGCGCGCAGCGGCGAACTGCACAATGAGCTGTGGCCGGCGTTGGGCCGGATCGAAGGCCAGCGCCTGGATGCGGACGTACTTGTCTTCATTGCGCCTGTCACCGAAGGCAACGTGCCGGTCGACGACGTCTATGCCGGCGAATCCGCCGGTGCGCGCGCGGTGCCTCCGCTCGTCGGCTATGCAGTGGTGGAAATGTCGCGTGCGGCGATCGCGGCGGAAGGCCAGCGGCTGGCCGGACTCGGATTGCTGATTGCAGCCCTTGTCGCGGTGCTTGGCGGCTGGCTGGCGCAGCGCATCGCGCGGGGGGTGACCACGCCGCTGCTGGAAGCGGGCGAAGTGGTCTGGCGCATTGGCCACGGCGACGTGGCGGCACGCATGTCCACGGACGAGGCGGGCGCACTGAAATCGCTGGCCAGCGGCATCAACGCCATGGCCGAACGCATCGGCATGACCCAGGAGGAGTTGCGCGCGCGCGTCGATGAGGCGACGCGCGACCTGCTGCGCGAAAAGGAAGCTGCCGAGCACGCGACGATCGCCAAGTCCCACTTCCTTGCCGCCGCAAGCCACGACCTGCGCCAGCCCATGCATGCGCTCGGCCTGTTCGTCGCCGGTCTGGCGCAGTCGGCTGCGGTGGAGCAGGAGCCGCGGCTGGTCGGCCAGATCCAGTCGGCCGTGGATAGCCTGCAGCATCTGCTCGACGCGATACTCGACGTGTCGAGGCTCGACGACGGCCGTGTCGTGCCGCGTATCTCGAATTTCCCGCTGACGTCGCTCTTCGATCGCCTGGGCGACGACATGGCGTTGCGCGCGCAGCACAAGCGCCTGCGTCTTCTGCTGCGTCCGTCGCCGTTGTGGGTCAGCAGCGATCGCCAGATCGTCGAGCGCATCCTGCTCAACCTCGTCGGCAATGCGCTGCGCTACACGGAGGACGGTGGTGTCCTCGTCGGCTGTCGCCGGCGTGGCGACCGGGTGCGCATCGAGGTGTGGGACACGGGACCCGGCATTCCGGAGCATTCCCGCGAACAGATCTTCGACGAGTATGTCCAGCTCGGCAATCCGGAACGCGACCAGTCGAAGGGGCTGGGCCTCGGTCTGGCGATTTGCCGGCGCCTGGCCGATCTGCTCGGCATGCCGATCGGAGTGCGCTCGCGCCTGGGCCGCGGGTCGGTGTTCTGGATCGAACTTCCCGTTCCTGAGGTTGCTGTGGCGGGCCCGGAGGGCGATGACGCTGCGGAAAGGCCGCTGCCCGACGACGAGCAGCTGTTTGGCACCGTGCTTGTCGTCGATAGCGACGTCATGGTCCGCATAGGCATGGAGCAGGCCATCCGTCGCTGGGGTGGCAACGTGCTGTCGGCGGCGGATCGCGACGAGGCGCTGCGCTGCTGTCGGCAAAGCCCGCTGCTGCCGGACCTGGCGATCTGCGCCATGCGGCCGTCGGCACCAATGGACGGCCTGACCCTGGCGGCGGAACTGCAGGGCAAGTATGGCCCGCTGGGCATCCTGCTGGTGAGCGCCGACGGCGGCGAGGCAACCCAGGGCGCCGCGCGCCGTGCCGGATTCCCCCTGCTCAAGGAGCCCATCGCACCGGGCCGCCTGCGCGCGGCCCTGCAGCACCTGCTGTCAGAGCGAAACAGGTAGGCCCAGGCGGCGACAGAGCTCCAGCGTCAGGCCGGACTGATTCATCGAATAGAAGTGCAGCCCCGGCGCGCCGGCGGCGATGAGCCGGCCGCACAACTCGGTCACGACGTCGAGTCCGAAGGCGCGAATCGACTCGGCATCGTCGCCGAAGCTTTCGAACTTGCGCCGCATCCAGCGCGGAATCTCGGCACCACAGGCATCGGAGAAGCGCGCCAGCTTGGAGAAGCCGCCGATCGGCATGACACCCGGCACGATGGGGACGTCGACGCCCAGCGCGCGCGCTTCGGCGACGAAGTGCTCGTAGGCGTCGGCGTTGTAGAAGTACTGGGTGATCGCCGAGCTCGCGCCGGCATCCACCTTGCGCTTGAAGTTGAGCAGGTCCTCGCGCGGGCTCCTGGCCTGCGGATGCCATTCCGGATAGGCCGCCACCTCGATGTGGAAGCGGTCACCGGTCTCGGCACGGATAAAGGCCACCAGGTCGCTGGCGTAGCGGAACTCGCCGGCTTCGGCCATCCCCGAGGGCAGGTCGCCGCGCAGCGCGACGATGCGGCGGATGCCGTGCTGCGTATAGCCGGCCAGCTGTTCGCGGATTCCCTCGCGCGTTGAACCGATGCACGACAGGTGCGGTGCCGCGACGTGGCCTTCGGATGCTATTTCAAGCACCGTGGACTGCGTCCTTTCGCGCGTCGAACCGCCGGCGCCATAAGTAACGGAGAAGAAGGCCGGCTTCAGCGCGGCAAGCCGCGCGCGCGCCAGGCGCAGTTTCTCGACGCCTTCGCCCGTCTGCGGCGGAAAGAATTCGATGGACAGTTCGAGGCTCATGAGGTCCTTCTCGGGTCGGCTCGTCGCCGCATCAGGTGCGCGGCGACAGCAGCAGGCGGGTGAGCAGCCAGGAGATCACGCTGTAAACCAGCGAGCCGAGGATCGCCGCCCACAGGCCATCGACAGCGAACCCGTCGAGCAGCTTCGCTGCCAGCAGGAACATGGCACCGTTGATGACGAAGATGAACAGGCCCAGGGTAAGCAGGGTGGCCGGTAGCGTCAGCAGCACCAGCAGGGGCCGCAGCACCGCGTTGATGAGGCCGAGCACCAGTGCTGCGAGCATGGCCGTACCGAAGCCCTCGACGTGGATGCCCGGCAGCAGCCAGGGCAGCGCGACGAGGGCGGCGGCGTTGATCAGCCAGACGGCAAGCAGGCGCATTGTTCGGCGCGGCTCAGTAGCGGTAATGCTCGGTCTTGTACGGACCCTGCTTGGGCACGCCGATGTAGGCGGCCTGCGCATCGGAAAGCTCGGTCAGTTGCGCGTTGAGCTTCTTCAGCTGCAGGCGCGCCACCTTCTCGTCGAGGTGCTTGGGCAGCGTGTAGACGCCCACCGGGTACTTTGCCGTGTTGGTGAAGAGCTCGATCTGCGCGATCGTCTGGTTGGCGAACGACGAGCTCATGACG
>CAYTFA010000176.1:0-5072 GCA_964436755.1 uncultured Rhodocyclaceae bacterium
GCAGTTGTAGGAGACATTGAGCTTGCCGTCGGCAAACCACTTGTAGAACGGCGCGGTGGATTCGTCCAGCGTCTGCGTAAACGGCTGCTTCCAGGTCACGTGCTCGCGCGCCTGGCGGGCCCAGAAGCCGGCGTAATCCTGGTCGGCCTCCTTGCACAGCGCCTCGTAGGCGGCCATGCCGGAAATCGTGGCCTTCTTGACCACGGCATCCGACGGCGGGAATACGCGGTTCTCCGTGGAAACTGATTCGATGCTGGACATTCGATCCTCTCCTCTCTGATTGCCGGGTGCAGCGCGGGAACTCCAGCGCTTCGAAATCCGGCCGACGGTTTGCGGCCCATCCCGGAACAGGTCACGACGGCCGGGCTTGCGCTCGCCAGCCGTCCCTCTCCGGAACCGCGTATTTTAAAGCCAAACAGCCTTACGCGCGACTTACGCACTCCCCTGCCGCGACGCCGCCGCCGCCTGGAGTAAGATTGCGGCCCCGCACCACGACGCCCAAACGCCATGAACCGGATCGTCAAGCCCATGGAGGCCTTCATCTTCTGGAGCCGCTGGCTGCAGGCGCCGCTCTACCTCGGGCTCATCGTCGCCCAGGGCGTCTATGTGTACCAGTTCATGCACGAACTGGCCCACCTGGTGACCAAGGCCGGCGCGCTTTCCGAGTCCGAGGTGATGCTGATCGTCCTCGGCCTCATCGATGTGGTGATGATCGCCAACCTGCTGGTGATGGTCATCGTCGGCGGCTACGAGACCTTCGTTTCCAAGCTCGACCTCGAGGGCAATCCGGACCAGCCGGAATGGCTGTCCCACGTCAATGCCGGCGTGCTCAAGGTGAAGCTGGCGGTAGCCCTCATCAGCATCTCTTCAATCCACCTGCTGCGCACCTTCATCAATGCCGCCCACGTCGACGACCGGGTGATCATCGCGCAGATCGCCATCCACGCCTCCTTCCTGGTGTCGGCGCTGGCGATCGCCTGGACCGACAAGGTGATGATGCAGACGCTGGCGATCAGCAGCCAGACCAAACACTAACGGAGCCGGACATGACCACTATCCGCCAGGACGACTTCGTCCAGTCCATCGCCGACGCCTTCCAGTTCATCAGCTGCTACCACCCGCTCGACTACATCCGCGCGCTGGGCGAGGCCTACGAACGCGAGGAGTCGCCGGCGGCGAAGGATGCCATCGCGCAGATCCTCACCAACAGCCGGATGTCGGCCGAGGGCCGGCGGCCGATCTGCCAGGACACGGGTATCGGCCTCGTCTTCCTCAAGGTCGGCATGAACGTGCGCTGGGACGCCACGCTGTCGGTGCAGCAGATGGTCGACGAAGGCGTGCGCCGCGCCTACGGCAACCCCGACAATCCGCTGCGTGCCTCCGTGCTCGCCGATCCGGCGGGCGCGCGCAGGAACACCAGGGACAACACGCCGGCCGTCGTGTATTGCGAGATCGTTCCCGGCGACGGCGTCGAGGTCATCTGCGCGGCCAAGGGCGGCGGCTCGGAAGCCAAGGCCAAGTTCGCCATGCTCAACCCCTCGGACGACCTCGTCGAGTGGATACTGAAGACGGTGCCGACGATGGGCGCCGGCTGGTGCCCGCCCGGCATACTCGGCGTCGGAATCGGCGGCACGCCCGAGAAAGCCATGCTGCTCGCCAAGGAGGCGATCATGGCGCCGGTGGACATCCACGAACTGAAAGCGCGCGGAGCGCGCGGCGACACGCTGACGCGCGCCGAGGAACTGCGCCTCGAGCTCTATGAAAAGGTCAACGCGCTGGGCATCGGCGCGCAGGGGCTGGGCGGCCTCACCACCGTGCTCGACGTCAAGGTGCTCGACTACCCGACGCACGCGGCGAACCTGCCCGTCGCGCTGATTCCCAACTGCGCCGCCACGCGCCACGTGCATTTCCACCTCGACGGCTCGGGCCCGGCCAGGCTGGAACCGCCGCGCCTCGAGGACTGGCCGGCGGTGACGTGGACGCCGGACACCAAGGCGGCCACCTCGGTCAACCTGGACACCCTCACCAAGGAGCAGGTTGCCTCGTGGAAAGTCGGCCAGAAGCTGCTGCTCAACGGGCGCATGCTCACCGGCCGCGACGCCGCGCACAAGCGCATCGCCGACATGCTGGCGCGGGGCGAGAAGCTGCCGGTAGACTTCAGCAACCGCGTGATCTACTACGTCGGCCCCGTCGATCCCGTGCGCGACGAAGTGGTCGGCCCTGCCGGACCGACGACGGCGACGCGGATGGACAAGTTCACGCGCATGATGCTGGAGAAGACCGGCCTCATCTCGATGGTCGGCAAGGCCGAGCGCGGCCCGGTGGCGATCGAGGCCATCCGCGACGCCAAGTCGGCCTACCTGATGGCCGTGGGCGGTGCCGCCTACCTGGTGGCCAAGGCGATCAAGTCGGCGAAGGTGGTCGGCTTCGCCGACCTCGGCATGGAAGCGATCTACGAGTTCGACGTGAAGGACATGCCGGTCACCGTCGCCGTGGATTCGACTGGCGCGTCCGCCCATATCGACGGCCCGCGCGAATGGCAGGCAAAGATCGGCAAGATCCCGGTCAAGGTCGCCTGAGGCCCAACGTAGCATTCCAACGGCCGGCCCCGTGATCGGCGTCTTCGATTCGGGCCTCGGCGGCCTCTCCGTGCTGGCGGCGCTGGTCGAGGCGCTGCCACAGACGGATTTTCGCTACTACGCCGATACCGCACACGTTCCCTACGGCAACAAGAGCGAAGCCGAAATCGAGGGCCGCGTTCTCGCCGTCGGCGGCGAACTGGCGGCCCTCGGCTGCGGCATGCTGGTGGTGGCCTGCAATACCGCCACCGCAGCCGCGGTTCAATCGCTGCGGGCCGCGCACCCTGGAATTCCCGTGGTCGGCGTCGAGCCCGGCATCAAGCCGGCGGCGCAATCGACACGAAGCGGCCGCATCGCCGTGCTGGCCACGGAGAGCACTGCACGCAGCGCGCGCTTGCAGAAGCTGATCCGGGAGCATGCCGCCCACGTCGATGTGCATGTCGAGCCCTGTCCGGGCTGGGCAACGCGCGTCGAGATGCTGCAGCTCGACGACCCGTCGCTCGCCGCCGAGGTCCGCGCCCGCATCGAGCCCCTGCTCGCACGCGGGGTCGACCGCATCGTGCTCGGCTGCACCCACTACAGCTTCCTTGCCCCGCTGCTGCACCGGACCACCGAGGGCCGTGCCGAGCTGGTCGACGTTGCCGATGCCGTCGCGCGCCAGGCACGACGCCTCGCCGGCGGCGTCCCCGCCGGGCAGGGACGTCTGCACCTTCACGCCTCCGCGCATCCGGAGCGCTTGCGCGCGGCGCTGCCGCGCCTGCAGCTCGGCCGGCTGGCACAGCGCATCGCGTGATGCGCATCGCGCTGGTTTCCGACATCCACGGCAACCTCGCCGCCCTCGAAGCCGTTGCCGCCGACATCCGGGTGCGCGGTGCCGACGTGATCGTCAATCTCGGCGACAGTCTCTCCGGCCCGCTGCTGCCGCTCGAAACGGCGCATTTCCTCTTGGCCTCGGGCTGGATCCACCTCGCCGGCAACCACGAGCGGCAGATCCTCGCGCTGCAACCGGGCAGCGGCGACCCGGCGGATGCCTTTGCCCGCAGCCGCCTGGGTGCCGCCGAACTGGCCTGGATTGCAGGCCTGCCATCCGCGCTTGCCTGGAGCGACGAGGTCTTCCTCTGCCACGGCACACCGGCCGTCGATGCGGCCTACCTGCTGGAGACCGCGGCGCCCGGCCAGCCGCGCCTTGCGACCGCGGACGAGATCGCCGCCCGGCTCGGTGACGTCTCCAGCCCGGTGGTTGCCTGCGGCCACACGCATGTGCCGCGCGTGACGCGCAGCCCGCGCGGCCAGTTGCTGGTGAACCCGGGCAGCGTAGGGCAGCCGGCCTACGAGGACGACCAGCCCATGTATCACCGGGTCGAGAACGGCGCCCCCGATGCGCGCTATGCCCTGCTCGAACGCCGCGACGGCGCCTGGCGCGCCGATCTCGTCGCCGTCCCCTACGACCCTGCGCCGATGGCAGAGTTGGCGCGCCGCAATGGACGCCCCGACTGGGACCACCTGCTGCGCACCGGCTACCTGCCGCCTACTGGCGACGCACGCCGATAACGCCCTCCACGCCGCGCAACAGTTGTAGCGCCTTGGCCAACGCGGCCGCGTCGGCCACCTCGACGGTGAATCCCATGCGCGCCTGGCCGCCCCGGGAGTGGCTGCGCACGGCGGTGACGTTGATCTTCTCGCGCGACAGAACGTCCGAAATGTCGCGCAGCAGACCCTGGCGGTCGCCCGCCTCGACGAGGAGATCAACCGGGTAAACCGTGCTCGAGCGCGCACCCCACTCCGCCGCGATGACGCGCTCGGGATTACGTGTCGCCATATTGCGGAAGTTCTGGCAATCGACGCGATGGATGGAGACACCCTTGCCGCGCGTGACGAAGCCGGTGATGGCGTCGGGCGGGATGGGCTTGCAGCACTTGCCGACCTGGGTGAGCAGCTTGTCGACACCCACGACGAGGATGCGACTGTCGCCGGCGCGGCTCTTTTTCGTCTGGATTTCCGGCTCGGGCGCCGACGGCGCTTCACCGCGCAGCGCGATGTCGATGGCACGCAGGCTCACCTCGCCGCGCGCCGCGGCGAGGAACAGCGCCTCGGCGCTCTTGAGGCCGAGCTTGGCGGCCAGTTCGTCGAGGTTGGCCTGCGTCTGTCCCGCGCGTTGCAGTTCGCGCGTCACCAGGGCGCGCCCCTGGCCAAGCAGCTCGGCCTCGTCCTGCGCGGTGAACCACTGGCGCACCTTGGCGCGCGCACGCGGCGTGGCAAGGTAGCCCTGTGCCGGGTTGAGCCAGTCGCGCGACGGTCCGCCGTTCCTGGCGGTGACGATTTCGACGCGCTGGCCGTTCGCCAGCGGCGTGTTGAGCGGCACCATCTGGCCATCGACGCGCGCGCCGCGGCAGCGGTGGCCGAGGTCGGTGTGCAGCCGGTAGGCGAAGTCGAGCACGGTGGCGCCGCGCGGCAGGTCGATCACCTTGTCCTGCGGCGTCAGCACGTAGATCG
>CAYTFA010000177.1:0-5071 GCA_964436755.1 uncultured Rhodocyclaceae bacterium
CGCGAGCGCGAGGGGGCCAAGCTGGCCGATGTGTTGCGCGAGCGCGCCGCCCGCCAGCGCGAGCAGTTGCGCGCGGTGGAACCCCTCGTCCCGGCGGCCGCAGCCGCCTACGGCGAACGCCTTGCGACAAAGCTGCGCGAGGCGGTGGCCAACCTCGACGAAGAGCGCATCCGCCAGGAAATCGGCGTATTCGCCGCGAAGATCGACGTTGCCGAGGAACTGGCGCGCCTGGCCACCCACCTCGACGAGCTTGACCGTGTCCTCAGGAAAGGCGGTGCCGTCGGCAAGCGCCTCGACTTCCTGATGCAGGAACTCAACCGCGAAGCCAACACGCTCGCATCGAAGTCGGTGTCCGGAGAGGTCACCGCGATTGCCCTCGAGCTCAAGCTGCTCATCGAGCAGATGCGCGAACAGGTGCAAAACCTCGAATAGCCCGCTTGGCGGCGGAACATCCTTCCGTCGTGGAAATCCGCCTGCATGCGGCGGCACCCGACAAGCCGCCGTTCGGTGCGCCGTGCAACGGTTGCGGCGCCTGCTGCGCCGCTGCGCCCTGCCCGCTCAGTCGCTTTCTGCTCGGCCACCGCAGCGGCGCCTGCCCAGCCCTGGCCTGGCATGAGGACCAGCATCGCTATCTGTGCGGCATGGTGACTACGCCGGAAGCCATGTTGCGCCATTTGCCGCGCATGCTGGCCGGCCCCTTCGCGCGGCTTGCCCGGCGCTGGATCGGCGCCGGGCATGGGTGCGACTTCGACGCTGCGCTGGAATAGGTCGCCGCGTCTCCGCCGCTCAGTGCTTGTGCATGTGCTCGTTCGCAGCCTTGGCGGCCTCGGCGAGGGGCTTCACCGTGGCGGTGACTTCGACGTTGCTGCGCTTCTTGTCCTTGCCTTCGACGACGAGGGTCATCGGCACGCTGTCGCCGACCTTCATCTGCTGCTTGAGGTCCATCAGCATGACGTGATAGCCGCCGGGCTTCAACTCGATGCTCTTGCCGGCCGGCAGATCCAGCCCTGGCACGGCACGCATCTTCATGACATCCTTTTCCATCACCATCTCGTGCACTTCGACCACGCCGGCGACGGGCGATTTCGCCTCGACCAGCCGCGCATCCTGCGCCGACGTGATCTGCATGAAGGCCCCGGTGGCCTTCTGCTGGGCGACGGTGGCGCGCACCCAGGGCTCCTTGACGCTCACCTGGGCGAAGGCGGGAAGTGCGGCAAGCAGCGTGCCGAGAATGGCGATGCGTTTCATCATGGCGAGTCCTCGTTGATGTGGTCGGAATGCGATGGCCGGTCGGGCCGCGCTCAGCGGCAGCGGCGCGAAGAGCCTTGCGCTGGGGCGGTATGCTAATACAGAGCCTGCGCCGCGTAGTATGCTGCGCTCTTTTGTCGCACTCCGAGCAAGCCGCATGAGCACCGGTACCCTGTTCATCGTCGCCGCGCCATCCGGTGCGGGCAAGACCACGCTGGTTGGCCGCCTTCTGGCTGAAGACACCCAGGTACAGCACTCGATCTCGTTCACGACGCGGTCGCCGCGCCCCGGGGAGGCCGATGGCCGCGAATACCACTTCATCGACGTGCAGCACTTTCTTGCCATGCGCGAGCGCGGCGAGTTCGCCGAATGGGCCGAGGTGCATGGAAATTTCTATGGCACGTCGCGGCTGTGGCTGGAGGCGCGCCTGCACGAGGGCTGCGACATGCTGCTCGAAATCGACTGGCAGGGTGCGCAGCAGATGCGGCGCCAGTTTCCGGAGGCCGTCAGCATCTTCATCCTGCCGCCGTCGCTCGAAGAACTGGAACGACGCCTGCGCACGCGTGGCTCGGACAGCGAAGACGTCATCGCGCGCCGCGTGGCTGGTGCCCTGGGCGAGATGCGGCATGTGGGCGAGTTCGATTTTGTTATAATCAACAAAGACTTGGATGTCGCGCTCGGCCAGCTCAAGGCGGCCGTGAGTGCTTCGCGGCTGCGTTTCGGCCGCCAGCGCGCGCGACACCCCGAGGTTTTCCGTTTTCTCGATCAGGATTGAACCCCATGGCCCGCGTAACTATCGACGACTGCATCAAGCTCATTCCCAACCGCTTCCAGCTGACACTGGCCGCCACCTACCGCGCCCGTCAGCTGACCCTGGGCAGCACACCGCACGTCGAGGCCGGCCGCGACAAGCCGACGGTCGTCGCTCTGCGTGAAATCGCGTCGGGCAAGGTCGGCGTCGAAGTCCTAAACCGCAACCCGACCTGACGCCATGCGCACGGGGTGAGACGTGACCGCGGTCGTGCCACCCCAGGCGCCCCTGCTTGACCCCGGCATTGTGCCGGGGGCGCTCGACGAACCGCCGCTGATTCCGGCGGACATGCATCCGCCGGTCGACCTTGCCGAGGATCTCGAGCGGTTCAATGCCCGGCTGGCAACGTATCTCAAGCCCGAAGAAATCGCCCGCGTCGGCGGTGCCTATGTGTTCGCCGACGCGGCCCATCGGGGTCAATTGCGCGTTTCCGGTGCACCCTACATTTCCCATCCGCTGGCCGTGGCGGAGACGCTTGCCGGCTGGCACCTCGACGCCAATGCGCTGAGCGCGGCCCTGCTGCACGACGTCACCGAAGACACCACGGTGACCAAGGCCCAGATTGCCGAGCGCTTCGGCAAGGTGACGGCCGAGCTCGTGGACGGCGTGTCCAAGCTGGACCGCATAGAGCACCAGAGCTTCGAGGAAGCCCAGGCGGAGAACTTCCGCAAGATGCTGCTGGCGATGGCGCGCGACGTGCGCGTGATCCTGATAAAGCTCTCCGATCGCCTGCACAACATGCGCACGCTGGAGGCGATGCGCCCCGAAAAGCGCCGGCGTATCGCGCGCGAGACGCTGGAAATCTACGCACCGATCGCCAACCGGCTCGGCCTCAATGCGCTCTACCGCGAGCTGCAGGAACTGGCGTTTCGGCACGCGCATCCGCTGCGCTACCGGGTTCTGGCAAAAGCCGTCAGGGGGGCGCGCGGCAACCGCCGCGAAGTGGTGACCCGCATCCTGGATGCGGTGCGCCAGGCGCTGCCCGGCGCCGGCATCGACGCCGAGGTCATGGGCCGCGAGAAGCACCTGTATGGCATCTATCGCAAGATGCGCGAGAAGCACCTCACCTTCTCGCAGGTACTGGACATCTACGGCTTCCGCATCATCGTCAAGGACCGTCCGACCTGCTACCTCGCGCTCGGCGCACTGCATGCGCTCTACCAGCCGGTGCCCGGCAAGTTCAAGGACTACATCGCGATTCCCAAGGCGAACGGCTACCAGTCACTGCACACGACGCTGATCGGCCCCTTCGGCACGCCCGTCGAGATCCAGATCCGCGATGCCCACATGCACCACGTCGCGGAATCGGGCGTGGCCTCGCACTGGCTGTACAAGGACGAGACTGCCCTCGACCAGTTGCAGCAGAAGACACACAAGTGGCTGCAGTCGCTGGTCGAGCTGCAGTCCACCAGCGGCGACTCCTCCGAATTCCTCGAGCATGTAAAGGTCGATCTCTTCCCGAGCGACGTCTACGTCTTCAGCCCCAGGGGCAAGATCTTCGCTTTGCCGCGCGGCTCGACGCCGGTGGACCTGGCCTATGCCGTGCATACGGACATCGGCAACCGCTGCGTTGCCTGCCGCATCAACTTCGAGACCATGCCGCTGCGCACCGAGCTGCGCAATGGCGACCGCGTCGAAATCATCACGGCACCAAACGCCGCACCCAACCCGGCCTGGCTTGGCTACGTGAAGAGCGCGCGCGCCCGCTCCAAGATCCGCCACTTCCTCAATACCAAGAAGACCGAGGAATCCGCGGCGCTGGGCGAACGGCTGCTCACCCACGCCCTGCGCGATCTCGGGCTGGCCATGGCCAAGCTGCCGGCACAGGCGTGGGAGCGCTTCAAGCAGGCCTCCGGTGCCCGCTCGCAGCGCTCCGTGCTGGCCGACATCGGCCTGGGCAAGCGCCTGCCGGCGATCGTCGCGCGGCGGCTGGCTGAAGGCGTCGGCACCGAAGCCGCCGGCGCGCCGGGCGACAGCCGCGGCTCCCAGGCCATCCTCATCCACGGTCCGGACGGTGTCGCCATCCGCCTGGGCCAGTGCTGCCGGCCGATTCCCGGCGACCCCATCGTCGGCCTGATCCGCAAGGGCCAGGGCCTCGTCGTGCATACCCACGATTGCCCCGCCATTGCCAAACTGCGCAGCGAGCGCGACAGCTGGGTCGACGTCGAGTGGGAGCCCGCCATCACGGGCATCTTCGAGGCCAGCATCCGTGTGGTGGTGAAGAACGTGCGCGGCGTCCTCGCCCGCATCGCCACCGGCATTGCCGAAGCCGGCTCGAACATCGTGAATATCAGCATGGACGACGACAGCGGCGAAGCGACGACGCTGTTCTTCACGCTGCAGGTCGGCGACCGCGTCCATCTCGCCCGCATCCTGCGTGCATTGCGGCGCATCCCCGAAGTGGTGCGCATCACCCGTTACGTCGACCCCAAACGCTGAAGGAGGCCCCTATGGCTAGGTACGAATCCGAACACACGAAATTCATGCGGGAATGGCTCGCGAAGCATCCCGAAGAGCTTGGCGAACAGCAGGAAGGGCGCGCCCTCTGGTGGGACAAGGCGCCGCGCAGCCTCGAGGCGATGCGCGAAAGTGCCGCGGCTCACGTGCCGATCAACACTTAGTGCCTTGACCGACGAAACGAGTAGTTCGTCCCAGCCACAAACAACAAGGGGGCGGAATCTCCGGCCCCCTGCCGCTACGACGCCTGGCGCGATCTATCGCGCGTCACACGTTCAGAGACGGCTACTGAAATGTGTAGATATACGACGCCCCAATAACGTTGACCGAGTAATTCGGGGAGGTCTGGCCGGTGCCGATATACGACTGCATGGCGACTGGATTGACATACGCGTCATATTGCCAATCTGAACTCCGCAGGCGCTGATACATGTACCCGACACGAATCGTCTGAGACTTGTCGATCATATAGTTGCCGGTAATGCGGAATTGTATGGTCTTGCTTGTGATGTCGTCGTAATTGGCTGGGGCAAAGAATGTATAGACAATCGGCGT
>CAYTFA010000178.1:0-5049 GCA_964436755.1 uncultured Rhodocyclaceae bacterium
TGGCGCATGGTCGCCCACCACGCCTCGCCGGTACCGCCGAGCAGCGTCGCCGAGGCGCCACGTACCCTCCACTGACGCGGCCGATGGCAAGCGCCCCTTACCTCGCGCCGGCCTGGCTGCCCGGTGGCCACGCGCAAACGATGTGGCCGCTGCTCATCAAGGGTCCGCTGCCGCGCTATCGCCGCGAGCGCTGGACCACGCCGGACGGTGACTTCATCGATGTCGACTGGATGCCAAGCGTCGAAGGCGCCCCCTGCGTCGTGCTCTTCCACGGACTCGAGGGCAGTTCGCGCAGCCACTATGCGCGACGCCTGATGGCAGGGACCGCCGCGCGCGGCTGGAATGGCGCAGTCGTGCATTTCCGGGGGTGCTCCGGCGAGCCGAACCGGCTTGCCCGCGCCTACCACTCGGGCGATTCGGCGGAAATCGACTGGATCCTGCGGCAGATGGATCGCCTGGGCTTTGCCGCGCTCTTCGTCGCCGGCGTCTCGCTTGGCGGCAATGCGCTGCTGAAGTGGCTGGCCGAACAGGCCACTGCCGCCGGCGACCTGGTCGCCGCGGCTGCCTCCGTCAGTGCGCCGCTGGACCTGGCGGCGGCCAACCGCGTGCTGTCCGCCGGCTTCAACCGCGTCTATGCCCGGCACTTCCTGCGTACGCTGATTCCGGCGGCGTTCGCCAAGAAAGGCAAACTGCCGCCCACGGTCGACCTGCGGCGCGCGGCGGCGGCACGTACGCTCGCCGAGTTCGACGATGCGGTGACCGCACCCCTGCATGGCTTCGCCGGCGCTGCCGACTACTATGCCCGCAGCAGCGCCGGGCCGCGCCTGGGCACCATCGCCGTGCCGACCCTGTTGCTGCATGCGTTGAATGACCCCTTCCTGCCGGCCGCGGCGCTGCCGCGTGCGGACGCGTTGCCACCGTCGATCGTGCTCGAAACGCCGCGCCACGGCGGTCATGTCGGCTTCGTCCACGGCCTGCCGCCAGGCCGCGTGGACTGGATGCCGCAGCGCCTCCTGGACCACTTCGCCGCACACCTGCCGGCAACAGCCGGCATGCGATAATTCTTCGCCAGAGATTTCCTTCCCCGCGTCATGCATATCCCCGCTCCCGAGATCTTCAAGGCGTACGACATTCGCGGCGTCGCCGGCGAGACGCTCGATACCGATGCCGCGCGCCGCATCGGCCATGCACTGGGCAGCGAAGCCGCCGCCCGCGGTGTCGCAGCGATCGTGGTTGGCCGCGACGGCCGGCTTTCCGGCGCCGAACTTGCGCGGGCGCTGGCGGCCGGCATTACCGCAGCGGGCATCGACGCCATCGACATCGGCCGCGCGCCGACGCCGCTGGTCTATTTTGCGGCACACGAACTCGGGACCGCCAGTTGCGTGGCGGTCACCGGCAGCCACAATCCGCCGAGCCACAACGGCTTCAAGATCGTGCTCGGCGGGGAAACCCTGCACGGCGCGGCGATACGCGACCTGCGCCGCCGCATTGCCGACGGCGACCTGCGCCATGGGCGGGGCGCCATCCGCCATGCCAACGTGAGGCAGGCCTACATTGATCGCATCGTCAGCGACGTACGCCTGGCGCGACCGATGAAGATCGCGGTCGACTGCGGCAACGGCATCGCCGGCAGCATCGCCCCGCACCTGCTGCGCCGCCTCGGTTGTACCGTGCGCGAGTTGTATTGCGAGGTGGACGGGCGCTTCCCGAACCATCATCCGGATCCGTCGCGCCCCGAAAACCTGGCCGACCTGCAGCGCGCACTGCGTGATTCCGATGCCGAGCTGGGCCTTGCGTTCGACGGCGACGGCGATCGCCTCGGCGTGGTGACCCACGACGGCGAAATCATCTACCCGGACCGGCAGCTGATGCTTTTCGCCGCCGACGTGCTGACGCGGAACCCCGGCGCGCAGATCATCTACGACGTCAAGTGCTCGCGCTGGCTGGACGAATCGATCCGCTACCAGGGCGGTCGTCCGTTGATGTGGAACACCGGCCATGCGCTGATCAAGGCCAAGCTGGCCGAAACCGGGGCGCCGCTGGCGGGCGAAATGAGCGGGCACATCTTCTTCAAGGAGCGCTGGTATGGCTTCGACGACGGGCTCTATGCCGCCGCACGCCTGCTCGAAATCGTGTCGCGCTGGGCACCTGAACAGGGTGGCGCCAGCTGGCCCTTGAAGCATCTGCCCGACTCGGTGTCCACGCCGGAACTCAACCTGCCGATGGGCGAAGGCGAGCCCCATGCGCTGGTCGAACGGCTGCGCGCCAAGGGCCGCTTCCCCGGGGCACGGCGGCTGGTCACGCTGGACGGCGTGCGAGCCGAGTACGCCGACGGCTTCGGCCTGGCGCGTGCCTCGAATACCACGCCCGTGGTGGTGCTGCGTTTCGAGGCGGACAGCGAAGCGGCGCTGCAGCGCATCCGCGGCGAATTCCGCGCCGCCCTGCTCGGCGTCTGGCCCGGCCTCAAGCCGAACTTCTGATGACCGAGCGCAACGACGAGATCTTCATCGGGCGGCAGCCCATTCTCGGTCGCAACCACGAGCTGTTTGCCTACGAGCTGCTGTTTCGCAGCGGCAGGCAGCGCAACGCAGCCGACATCCCGGACGACCTCCTGGCCTCGGCGGCCGTGATCAGCCATGCCTTCGCCGACCTCGGCGTCGAGCAGGCGCTGGGACCCTACAAGGGCTTCATCAACTGCGACGCGAGCCTGCTGCTCTCCGACCTGCTGGAGGCGCTGCCGTCGGACAAGATCGTGCTCGAGGTCCTCGAGACGGTCGACCCGACGCCTGAGATCGTCGACCGCTGCCGCGTGCTGAAGGACCTCGGATACACGCTTGCACTCGACGACTTCGTGAATTTCGAGGAGAAGTTCCGGCCGCTGCTCGACCTCGTCGAGATCGTCAAGGTCGACCTCATGCCGCTCGATGCGGCAAGCCTGGCGAGCACCACGCAGGCGCTGAAGAAGTTCCCGCTCCAGCTGCTGGCCGAGAAGGTGGACTCGAGCGAACTGGCGGAGAAGTGCCACGCACTCGGCTACACCTATTTCCAGGGGTACTTCTTCGCCAAGCCGACCATCATCGCCGGCAGGAAGCTCGGCCATTCGCAGCTGTCGTTGATGCGCCTGCTCGGGCTGGTACTCGAGGACGCGGAGACGACCAAGCTGGAGACCGTGCTCAAGCCGGAGCCCGGCCTTACGCTCAACCTGTTGCGCCTGACCAACTCGGCGGCGACCGGGCTGCGCACCAAGATCACCTCGATCCGCCATGCAATCACCGTGCTGGGCCGGCGCCAGCTCCAGCGCTGGCTGCAGCTGCTGCTCTATACCGATCCCTCGGGCAGCCACACGGTAAGTCCGCTGCTGCAGCTTGCCGCTTCACGCGGCCGCCTGATGGAACTGCTGGGCGGAAAACTGCATCCGGGCCGGCGCGACTTCGAGGACCTCGCCTTCATGACCGGCATCATGTCGCTGATGCCGACGTTGATGAGCATCTGTCTCGCCGACATCCTGCGCGGGATCGAATTGCCCTCCAGCGTGCGCAAGGCGCTCGACAGCCACGAGGGTGAGCTCGGTACGCTGCTCAAGCTTACCGAGGCGCTCGAATCGGGTGACGGCCCCGCGTGTTCCGACATCGTCGCGCAACTGCCCGGGCTCGACGCCACGACGATCAACACCTGCCTCGCCCAGGCACTGGCCTGGGCCAACAATATCGGCAAACAGAACGAGGCGTAGCGCCGCTCAGAGGCGGCCTTCGACCCAAGCCTTGACCGAAGCCAGGGCCGCCGGCAGCTTGTCCGGCTGGGTGCCACCCGCCTGCGCCATGTCGGGACGGCCGCCGCCCTTGCCACCCACCTGCTGGGCAACCATATTCACCAGCTCGCCGGCCTTGATTCGCGCCGTCGCGTCGGCCGTAACCCCGGCAATCAGCGTGACCTTGCCCTCGGCAACGGAGGAAAGCACGATCGCCGCGGTCTTCAGCTTGTCCTTGAGCTTGTCCATGGTTTCGCGCAGCGCGGTGACATCGGCACCCTCGAGCCTGGCAGCGAGGACCTTGACGCCCTTGACGTCGACAGCCTGAGCGACGAGGTCGTCGCCCTGACTCGCGGCGAGCTTCGACTTCAGGCGAGCCAGTTCCTTCTCCAGCGCCTTTACGCCTTCCATCAATTGCGCCACACGCGCCGCGGCTTCGGCGGGCTGCGCCTTGACTTCGGCGGCCACGGCGTCGAGCTGGGCCTGTGCCTGCTGCACCCGCGCCAGCGCAACGTCGCCGCAGACGGCCTCGATCCGGCGCACGCCGGCGGCAACGCCGGATTCCATGACGACCTTGAAGAGACCGATGTCACCGGTGCGGCCGACGTGTGTGCCGCCGCAGAGTTCGATGGATGACCCGATGTCGAGTACGCGGACCTCGTCGCCGTACTTCTCGCCGAACAGCATCATGGCGCCCGTCTTCTGCGCATCGTCGAGCTTCATGACGCGCGCCTGGGTGGCGGCGTTGGAGAGAATCTCTTCATTGACCAGCCGTTCGACGCGGGCGATCTCGTCGGCGGTCATCGGCTGGGTATGGGCAAAGTCGAAGCGGGTCTTGTCCGGATCGACCTGCGAGCCCTTCTGCTGCACGTGGGCGCCGAGCACCTCGCGCAGGGCCTTGTGCATGAGGTGCGTGGCCGAATGGTGGCGCATGGTGCGCGCCCGCGCGGGCGCATCGACCCGGGCCGCGACGACGTCGCCCACTTTCAGGATGCCTGTCCCCAGCACGCCATGGTGGCCGAACACCGCCGCCTGGACCTTCTGCGTATCTTCGACATGCAGGATCCCGCCCGGGCCGCGCAGTTCGCCGCGGTCGCCGACCTGGCCGCCCGATTCGGCATAGAAGGGCGTGCGATCGAGCACCGCCACACCCATCTCGCCTTCGTGCAGGGTCTGCACTTGCGCGCCGTCCCTGTACAGCGCCAGTACCGTACCCCGGGCCTCGAGCGTCTCGTAGCCATCAAAAGTCGTCGCCGGCCCCTGGTATTCGAGGTTGGCCGCCATCTTGAACTTGCCGGCGG
>CAYTFA010000179.1:0-421 GCA_964436755.1 uncultured Rhodocyclaceae bacterium
CGCTTCACCGTCGCCGACATCACCGCCTTCTGTGCGATCGAGTTTGCCCGCCTGATCAGGTTTCAGCCGGGCCGCGAGGGCATGGCCCATCTGCAGGCCTGGCGTGATCGTATCGCCCAGCGTCCCAGTGCGGGTGTCTGATACGCCGCCGTTCTACTTCGGCTGAAACGCCATCGACCGCGCCGAGACGGTGAAGGCATCGGAGAAGCACATGCCTTCCTCGGCGCCCTGGTTCTTCAGCGACGGGAAGATCGCCTCGACCATCTTCACCGAGCCGCAAGCGTAGATCTCCTTGCCTGCGAGATCCGGAAAGTCTGCGAGGATGGCTTCGTGCACCAGGCCCGTCCGGCCCTGCCAGTTGTCCTCGGGCGCGGCGTCCGAGAGCACCGGAATGAAATGGAAGTTCTCGTGCTCCTTCGCC
>CAYTFA010000179.1:431-5012 GCA_964436755.1 uncultured Rhodocyclaceae bacterium
GCTGCGGCAGGTCGGGCAGATACAGGTCGGCCAGTTGGCGCACCCCCCAGTAGAGATAGATGGGCCGCTTGAGGCCGCGATGGAAGGCGTCCTCGACCATGCTCTTGACCGGCGCAAAGCCTGTGGCGCCTGCGACAAAGACGATCGGCCGCTCCGATTCGCGCAGCGTGAAGTCGCCCATCGGGCCCTCGAACTTCACGACGTCGTCTTCCTTCATGTGCTCGAAGACATGGGTCGTGAAGCGGCCGCCCGGCATCAGCCGGATCTGCAGTTCGATCAGGTCGGGCTGGTGCGGCGGATTGGCGAACGAGAATGCGCGGCGCTGGCCGTCCTCGAGAATGATGTTGATGTACTGCCCGGCCCGGAAGGAGATCTGCTGGGTGTGGGGCAGCTTGAGCATGACCTGCATGACGTCGTGGGTCAGCTTCTCCATGTTCACCACATGCGCCGTGTACTCGCGAATTGCACTGGGGACCACGGGTGCCGCGTACTCGATTTCGACATCGCCGCGGGCGGTGGCGCAGCAGAGCAGAACCTTGCCCGCAGCGACCTCCGCTGCGGACAGCGCGCTCGGCTGGTAGAGGCCGGGGTCGACGTCACCGCTCAGCACCGTGCACTTGCAGTGGCCGCAGCCGCCGTTGCGGCATTCATAAGGCAGGTTGATGTCGTGACGCAGGCCGGCATCGAGCAGCGTCTCGTCGAAGCGGATGGCGACCGTCTTGTGGTCGGGATGAAAGGTGATGACGGCCTCCGCCGGCGCATCGCCCGTCCGCTTGGGCGGCAGCCAGGGGGTAAGGAACAGCAGCAGCGTGAAGACGATGATCCCGATCCACAGCTTCATCGGGTCCATCACGTAGACCAGCGCCAGCACAGGCATCTGGAACCAGTCGATGCTGATGCCGGTCGGCACGGCGAGCATGTCGGCTTCGCCGCCCTGGCTCAGCACCGGCTTGGCCAGCGCCAGCACGACGAACATCAGCGTGAAGGCGATGGCAATCTCGCGCGGCGGGTTGATGTGGGCGCGCGGCACGCGCTGCACGTGCACCCAGGCGAGGATTCCGGCGATCAGCGGGGCGCCGATATGGATGAAGGCGAGCAGCGTGAACAGCCGACTGGTGACGTTCTCCTGGTAGATGAAGTTGCGGATCAGGGTGCCGTTGAACATCGGCAGCACGTCGAACCACTCGGCGGCGGAGACCACGACGAACTGCGCAAGCTTGTCCCAGACCAGCATGAAGCCGTTGAGGCCCGAGATATATACCAGCCAGATCAGTGCCACGCCGATTGCCCAGGAGAACCAGCGGAAGCCGCGATAGCGGTCGTAGGCGAAGTGGCGCAGCATGTGCAGCAGCATGGTGAGGATCATGCCGTCGGTGGCATAGCGATGGACGCTGCGCATGATGCCGCCGGCCCACCACTGGTTGTGCGTGATGCGCTCGACGGACTGGTAGGCGTCGTGCACACCGGTTTCGGCGAAGACGTAGAGGTAGAGGCCGGTGCCGACCAGCAGCCAGAACTGCCAGAAGCTGATGGTACCCAGATGGTAGAAGGGATTCAGTCGTTCGCCAAAAGCGAGGTTGAAGGCGTTCTCGAAGCGCATGAAGAACCAGCGGACGATGGCCTGGATGAATTTCAGCATGGTCGTGGCCCTCAGTTCTTCGCCTGCTGGAAGAACAGGCCGCCCTTGTCCGGGTTGAAGTCGATGACGAGAATCTGCGCCGGTTTCAGTGTCACCTGCTCCTCCTTCACGTGACTCCAACCCGTGTTGGCCAGGTTGTCGTTCATCCTGACGGCAAGCTTGTAGGTTCCGGCCTTCAGTTCGTGACGCTTATACACGGTCGAGATGCCATCCTTGGACAGCCCCGTCGGATGCATGACCACATCGAACAGCGGCTTGTCGTCAAGTTCGACCAGCAGCTTGATGTCGGACCGGCCGCGCGGGCAGTCGAGCGGCGCGCGCATATTGGGCGGCAGCTTGGCGAGTTCCTCGGCTGTTCGCTTGCGGCACTCGCGTCCGCCGAGGTGGCTCATCGACAACTTGAGGACCGCAACGTCGTCCGGTATCTGCTTGTACACCGGGTTGGTCGAGAAATAACCTATGAAGGCCGCGAAGGCGCCGTAAAGGACGACCTGACCGACGATGGCGACGGGTTTAGCCATGATGTGCCTTTCTCCGGGTGTAGGCGGGCAGCCGGTCCGCATCGGCCGGACTTGCCTCGAGCTGCTTTCTGAATTCGTTGATGGACGCAGCCAGAGCTGCCTCCTCGCGTCGCGCGGCATGCACGACGCAGATGCGCTCGCGCGGCACGGAGTCGCGCAGGTAGGGCTCGCGGCGATGGGCGAGGCGTTCCATGGTCCATTGCATGCCGAGGCGGAACTCGCAGCCGCCGTCGCGGCAGCCGCTGACGACGATGCCGTCGGCCCCGCTGCGCAGCGCGTATTCGACGAACGAGGGCGGCAGCATGCCGGCGCAAATCAGGCTGATCGTCGCCGTATCGCCAGCCTCCAGTCCGCGCACGTCGGCGCCGTGATCGCAGCCGAAGACGACGAGCCGGGTGCGGCCCTCCAGGCGGGACAGCTTGGTCTCGAGCTGCTGGCGCAGCGCGTCGACCGGCTGCTGCGGCATGTCGATGCCGGTGACAAGGCGCTCCTGGCTGCGGAAGGGCGTGGACGACGGACAGGAGCCGGCACAGATGCCGCAGGCGGCGCAGAGGTCGGCATCGACGATGGCGATCTTGTGTGCCGGCTTCTCCGGATGCGGCGCCATCACGATCGCTTCGTAGGGGCAATCGACATGGCAGCGGCTGCAGCCGTTGCAGTTCGGCGCGTCGACGACGGCCGCGGGGGCGCCCTTGGGATGGGGCAGGAAGGGCAGAGCGAAGAGGAGGAGGGTGGCGCCGAACAGCAAGGCCCAGGTCATGCCGGGGGAAGTCAGCAGGGTCAGCGGGTGGATGAACAGGATGAACCAGTCGAGGCGCACTTCAGGCAAGGCAAGCGAGAGGTCGGCAGGAAGGTCGCTTAGCGCCGGCTTCAGTGCCGCGAGGAGAAGGAAGGCGGCCATGGTTGCCAGCATCACCCGGCGCGAAGGCAGATAGTCGACGCGGCTGATGCGATTGACATGGGCCCAGAGGCCGAGCAGCAGCATCAGGGGTACGCCGATGTGGATGAAGACCAGCATCGTGAAGAAGCGGTCGTTGATGGCGCCGGGCGTGAGAAAGTTGCGCGCCGAGGGCTCGGCGAACAGCGGCAGCCAGTCGAGCAGCTCGGTGGTGGCGACGGCCGAGAACTGGGCCACGCGGTCCCAGACGATCCAGTAGCCACCAATGCCGGAGATGTACACCAGCCATATCAGCGGCACGCCGGTCACCCACGAGTAGAGCCGAAAGCCGTGGTAGCGACCGTAGGCCCACTCGCGCACCAGGTGCAGTGCCATCACCAGCACGAAGGCATCGGACGCATAGCGGTGCAGGCTGCGCAGGACGCCACCGAGGTACCACTGCTCGCGCGTAAGCCAGCCGATGGATGAATAGACGGCGTCGACCCCGGTATCGAGCACGGTGTAAAGATAGAGCCCCGAGGCGACGAGAATCCAGAGGAAATACAAGCCCAGCGCGCCGAGGTGGCGCAAGGGGTTGTCGGCCCCGTCAAAGACGCGGTCGAAAAGAATCTCGACGCTTTCGAAGGCGCTTTGGACGATGCCGCGCAGGGCGGTGTGGACGCTCAAGTCGGGTGATTCCAGTAGTTGCCGGCTCGGCGGCCGACTATTAGGAATCGATGATATTCAACCGGGGGGCTTTCCGACTTGATGGGAATCAACCGGATTCAAGTTCGCCCGGGCGGCACGTGCCTGCTCGCGGCGCGGCCGGATGAGGAAACTCCAGGCAATGTAGCCGAGGAAGCCGACGAAGGTAATGAAGCCGGCGATCTCGAAATACACGGCGTAGTTGGTGCGGTACCTGCCAGTGACCGGGTCGTAGACCGAGCAGATGATGCGCACGCGATCCGCCAGTTCGGCCAGGGTATTCGCCTGAGGCGGAATCGGCGCGCCAGTGACCAGTGCCTTGAGTGGCTCCGCGATATCGGCGGCGTTGAAGGTTTCGCCGTAGATCTGGCGCACGATGCGTCCTTCGGCATCCACCAGCGAAATCTGGTTGAGGTGGTCGAAACCGGCCGTCGTCGCGACGTAGCTGAAGCCGAAATCGCGCGTCAACTCGTCCACGATGGCCGCCGCGGGGCTGAGGAACTCCCAGTTGGGCAGGCGAACGCCCTGCTGGGTGGCGAAGATCGCCAGAGCCTGGGGAGAGTCGAAGGGCTGGTTGAAACCGATGCTGACGATGTTGAAGCGGTCCTGACCAAGTACCGCGACGGCGTTTTGCATGGCCTTCAACATGTTCTTGGTCGCCGTCGGGCACACCTGGTAGCACGAGGTATAGATGAAATTGACCAGCAAGGGCTTGCCGCGGTAATCGGCGAGACGCGTCGGGCGGCCCTGGCGGTCGAGTAATACGTGGTCGCCGATCCGGCGGCCGATCGCTGCCTGCGACAGGCGCAATGCCGCCTGCTCGTCGAGCGTTGTAAGCG
>CAYTFA010000180.1:0-4975 GCA_964436755.1 uncultured Rhodocyclaceae bacterium
GGCGGTGCGCGTGGCCGCCGGCGCCATCGCCCGCAAGTGGCTGCGCGAGCGCTACGGCGTCACCGTGCGCGGCTGGATGAGCCGGCTCGGCCCCATCGCGATTCCCTTCCGCGACGAGGCGGCGATCGACGGCAATCCCTTCTTCGCGCCCGATGCGGGCATCGTGCCCGAGCTGGAAGCCTACATGGACGCGCTGCGCAAGGCGGGCGACTCGATCGGCGCCGAGGTGACGGTGGTCGCGCGCGGCGTGCCGGTTGGCTGGGGCGATCCCGTCTATGACCGGATCGACGCCGACATCGCCTACGCCATGATGGGCATCAACGCGGTCAAGGGCGTCGAGATCGGTGCCGGTTTTGCCAGCGTCACGCAGAAGGGCAGCGAGCACGGCGACGAGCTGACGCCCGCCGGCTTCCTCTCCAACAACGCCGGCGGCACGCTGGGCGGCATTTCCAGCGGGCAGGACGTGGTGGTGCGCATCGCGGTCAAGCCGACCTCGAGCATCCGCATCCCGCGCCGCACGATCGACGTGTCGGGCGCGGCAACCGAGATTTCCACCGAGGGGCGCCACGATCCCTGCGTCGGCATCCGCGCCACGCCGATCGCCGAGGCGATGCTGGCGCTGGTGCTGATCGACGCGGCGCTGCGCCACCGCGCCCAGTGCGGCGACGTGGCCTGTCCGACGCCACCTATACCGGGCCGCGCCGCCTGATAGAATCAGCGAAAAATTTCCGAAAACACGAATCAGGGTAGGAAGCCATGCGTGTCGATCACCACGATCTCTACACCGAATTTCCCGAACTGCGCGAAGCCATCGACGCGCTCAAGGGCCAGGGCGGCTACATCGGCAGCCTCTTCGGTCGCTACGACCGCCTCACCGGCAAGGTCGAGGACCTCGAGGAACACGACATGCCGATCGCCGACTTCACGATGGAGGACCTGAAAAAGGCCCGTGTCAAGCTGAAGGACGAGATCTACCAGCTGCTGCTGGCGTTCCGCGCCGGCCAGAAGCACAAGGCTTGATCCCGGCTTGACCTTTCCGCCGTACGGCCGGCTGGCCGTCTGGTATTTCTGGTATTTCGCGTTCATCGGCGGCTTCCTGCCGTATTTCGCGCTGTACCTGCAATCCATCGGGCATTCCGCGGGGCGCATTGCCGTCCTGATGTCGCTCGGCCAGGCGATGCGCCTGGTGGCGCCGTTGTTCTGGAGCTGGCTGGCCGACCGCGGCGGGCGCCGCGTGCGCTACGTGGTGCTATCCGCGGCGGCTTCGCTGGTGGCGTTTTCGGCGGTATTCCTGACCCGCGACTTCCTCGGCCTGCTGGCCGGGCTCGCCGTGCTGCACTTCTTCTGGAGCGCTTCGCTGCCCCTGGTCGAGGCGCTGACGCTGGGCCACCTGGCCAGCGCGCCGGAACGCTACGGCCGCGTGCGCATGTGGGGCTCGCTCGGCTTCGTCGTCACGGTCACCGGCGTCGGTTTCCTGCTCGACGCGGCGCCGGTGGCGACGCTGTTGCCCTTCAGCTGGGCGCTGCTGCTGGCGACGCTGGCCAGTGCCTTCATCCTCAGCGAAGTGCCGGGGCACGGGGCTCAGGAAGCGGCGCCGATCGGACCGGTGCTGCGCCAGCCCAAGGTGCTCTACCTGCTCGGCGCCGGGCTGTTCATGACGGCGGCGCACGGCGCGCTGTACGTCTTCTATTCGATCCACCTCGTCGCCCACGGCTACGGCAAGACGCTGGTGGGACTGTTGTGGACCCTCGGCGTGCTTGCCGAAATCGTCGTCTTCTTGGCGATGCCGCGCATTTCGGCGCGGCTGCCGACGCGACGCGTGCTGCTTGCCTGCTACCTGCTGGCGGCGGTGCGCTTCCTGCTGATCGGCTGGGCGCCGGACGTGATCGCCCTGCTGGTGGTGGCCCAGGTGCTGCACGGGGCGAGCTTCGGCGCCCACCACGCGGCCACCATGGAGGCACTGCATCGCTGGTTCGCGCCGCGCCAGCAGGCGCGCGCGCAGGCTCTCTACGGCAGCGTCGCCTACGGTGCCGGCGGCCTCGGCGGCGCGCTGCTGGCCGGCGCGATGTGGGAGGGTGCCGGTGCCGGGCTGACCTTCAGCGTCTCGGCACTGCTCGCGCTGGCCGGCCTGTTGCTGGTCTGGCGCGGGGTTCCGGGCGATTCGGCGCATGTTGCTATGCGATAATCGCCGATTCGACCCGTTGCCGCACCGATCATGCCGAAGACGCTCTACGAAAAGCTCTGGGACAGCCATGTCGTCCATGTCGAGGACGACGGCACCGCGCTGCTCTACATCGACCGCCACCTCGTGCACGAGGTGACCAGCCCGCAGGCCTTCGAAGGGCTGAAGCTGGCCGGGCGCAAGGCATGGCGCATCGATTCCATCGTCGCCACGGCCGACCACAATACGCCGACCGCGCACTGGGAGCAGGGCATCCGCGATCCGATCTCGCGCCAGCAGGTGGAAACCCTCGATGCGAACATCCGTGAAGTGGGCGCTCTGGCCTACTTTCCCTTCAAGGACAAGCGGCAGGGCATCGTCCATGTGGTCGGCCCGGAAAACGGCGCCACGCTGCCCGGCATGACCGTGGTCTGCGGCGATTCGCACACCTCCACGCACGGTGCCTTCGGCTGCCTGGCGCATGGCATCGGTACCTCGGAAGTCGAGCACGTGCTGGCGACGCAGTGCCTGCTGCAGAAGAAGTCGAAGACCATGCTGGTGCGCGTCGACGGCAAGGCCGGGCGCGGCGTCACGGGCAAGGACATCGTGCTGGCGCTGATCGGCAGGATCGGCACCGCAGGTGGTACCGGCTACGCCATCGAGTTCGGCGGCGAGGCGATCCGCGCCCTGTCGATGGAAGGCCGCATGACCGTCTGCAACATGGCGATCGAGGCGGGCGCCCGTGTCGGCTTCGTCGCCGTGGATGACACCACCATCGCCTACCTCAAGGGCCGCGGCTTCGCGCCGAAGGGTGCCGACTGGGACAAGGCGGTGGCTTACTGGCGCACGCTGGTGTCCGATGCGGGCGCGCAGTTCGACGCCGTGGTCGAACTCGACGCGTCGCGCATCGCGCCGCAGGTGACCTGGGGCACTTCACCGGAAATGGTCACCGGCATCGACGGCACCGTGCCGGCGCCGGAGGACTTCAAAGACCCCGTGAAGAGCGAGGGCGTGGCCCGCGCCCTGCAGTACATGGGCCTGGCGCCGCGCATGCGCATCGACCAGATCACGATCGACAAGGTGTTCATCGGCTCCTGCACCAATTCCCGCATCGAGGACCTGCGTGCGGCCGCGGCCGTGGTCAAGGGCCGGCGCGTGGCGGGCAACGTCAAGCTGGCGCTGGTGGTGCCGGGCTCCGGCCTGGTCAAGGCACAGGCCGAGGCCGAGGGGCTGGACAAGGTGTTCGCCGCCGCCGGTTTCGAGTGGCGCCAGCCCGGTTGTTCGATGTGCCTGGCCATGAACGACGATCGCCTGGAGCCGGGGGAGCGTTGCGCCTCGACCTCGAATCGCAATTTCGAAGGCCGCCAGGGTGCGGGCGGCCGCACCCACCTCGTCAGCCCGGCCATGGCGGCGGCGGCGGCGATCGCCGGCCGCTTCGCCGACGTGCGGCAACTGGGATAAGCATCATGGACAAGTTCATCACGCTCGATGGCCTGGTGGCGCCGCTCGACCGCGCCAATGTCGATACCGACGCCATCATCCCCAAGCAGTTCCTCAAGTCGATCAAGCGTTCCGGCTTCGGCCCCAATGCCTTTGACGAGTGGCGTTACCTCGATGTCGGGCAGCCGGGCCAGGACAACAGCCGGCGGCCGAAAAATCCCAATTTCGTGCTCAATCAGCCGCGCTACGAAGGGGCCGCCATCCTGCTGACGCGCGCCAACTTCGGCTGCGGTTCGTCGCGCGAGCATGCGCCCTGGGCGCTGCAGGACTACGGTTTCCGCGCCATCCTGGCCGAGTCCTACGCCGACATCTTCTTCAACAACTGCTTCAAGAACGGCCTGCTGCCCATCGTCCTGCCCAAGCCGGAGATCGACGCGCTGTTCGGCCTGACCGAGCATACGCCGGGCTACCGCCTGACGGTCGACCTGCCCGGGCAGAAGGTGGTGCGTCCGGACGGACACGCGATTCCCTTCGCCATCGATGCCTTCCGCAAGGAATGCCTGCTCAACGGCTGGGACGACATCGGGCTCACGCTGCGCCACGCCGAGAAGATCCGCGAGTTCGAGGCCCGTCGTCGCAGCGAGCAGCCCTGGCTCTTTTCCTGAAAGAACGAACGATGAAGATTTGCGTATTGCCGGGAGACGGTATCGGGCCCGAAATCATGGCCGAAGCCGTGCGCGTGCTGAAGGCGCTCGACCTCAAGCTGGAAATGGAAGAGGCCCTGTTGGGCGGCTGTGCCATCGATGCGGCCAAGGATCCCTTCCCCGAGGCGACGCAGAAACTGGCCAAGGAAGCCGACGCCGTCCTGCTCGGCGCCGTGGGCGGCCCGCAGTGGGACAACAACCCGCGCGAACTTCGCCCCGAACGCGGCCTGCTGCGCATCCGCAAGGATCTGGGCCTGTTCGCCAACCTGCGCCCGGCCATCCTGTATCCGGAGTTGGCCAACGCGTCGACGCTGAAGCCGGAGGTGGTGGCCGGCCTCGACATCCTCATCGTGCGCGAATTGACCGGCGACATCTACTTCGGCCAGCCGCGCGGCATCGAGGTGCGCGAGGTCGACGGACAGAAGCAGCGCTTCGGCTTCAACACCATGCATTACACGGAGAGCGAAATCCGCCGCATCGTGCGCGTCGCCTTCGATGCCGCCCGCAAGCGCAACCGCAAGGTCTGCTCGGTGGACAAGATGAACGTGCTGGAATGCACCCAGCTCTGGCGCGACGTGGCGACCGAGACGGCCAAGGAATACCCGGATGTCGAGCTGTCGCACATGCTGGTGGATAACGCCGCCATGCAACTGGTGAAGAACCCCAAGCA
>CAYTFA010000181.1:0-4966 GCA_964436755.1 uncultured Rhodocyclaceae bacterium
CTTCTCCATCGCCAATGCGCCGCACGACGATGGCCTGCTCCAGTTGCATGTCCGCCTGATTCCCGGTGGCGAATTCACCGGGCACGTCTTCGCCGGCATGAAGGAGAAGGACATCCTGCGCTTCCAGGGACCCTACGGAACCTTCCACTGGCGGGAAGCCTCGACCAAGCCGGCCATCCTGCTCGCGGGCGGCACCGGCTTTGCCCCGATCAAGTCGCTGGTCGAGGATGCGCTGCACCGCCACAGCACGCGCCCAATGGCACTCTACTGGGGCGCACGCAATCGCGCCGGCCTCTACCTGCCCGGGCTGCCCGCGGAATGGGAGCGCAGCTGCGCGGGCTTCCGCTATGTGCCCGTCCTCTCCGAGGCAGGGCCCGACGATGGGTGGACCGGCCGTACCGGGCTGGTGCACCGCGCCGTGCTCGAGGACCACGCCGACCTGTCCGGGTTCCAGGTGTATGCCTGCGGCGCGCCGGCCATGATCGACGCGGCGCGGGCCGAGTTCATCGCGCGCGGCCTGCCGCCCGAGGAGTTCTTCGCCGACGCGTTCAACTTCGCCCCGGCCACTGCCGCCGCCGCCGCATGATCGTCCTCCACCAGTTCCCGCCGGCGCTCGGGCTGCCCAATGCCAGCCCGTTCTGCCTCAAGCTCGAACTCTATTTGCGCATGGCCGGCCTGCCGTATCGCAACCACTACACGGCAGATGTGCATAAAGCGCCCAAGGGCAAGCTGCCCTGGATCGACGACGACGGCACCGTGATGGCCGACTCCGGTCTCGTCATCGAGTACCTCAAGCGCAAGCACGGCGACCCGCTCGACGCCCACCTCGATGCCGGCCAGCGCGCCACTGCCCTGGCGATCCAGCGCCTGATCGAGGAGCACCTCTACTGGACCGTGCTTTACGACCGCTGGATCAGCGAGCCGGGCTGGGCCCTGACGCGTCCGGCGTTCTTCGCCTCCATGCCCTGGCCGCTGCGTGCCATCGTGCCCGTCATCGCGCGGCGCGGCCTGCGCGCCGAGTTGAACGGCCACGGCATGGGCCGGCACACGCCCGAGCAGATCCACGCCTTCGGCATTGCCGACGTCAATGCGCTGGCCGCATTGCTCGGCGAAAAGCCGTACTTCCTCGGTGCGCAGCCCAGTTCGATCGACGCGACGGCTACCGCCTTCCTCGCCAACATCCTGTTCGTGCCGCTGGAGACGCCCATCAAGCAGTCGGCTGCGGGGCATGCCAACCTGGTGGCCTATACCCGGCGCATGGCACAGAAGTATTTTCCCGAGGGCTACTCGCCCAGGTAGGCGGACCGTACCCGGGGATCGGCGAGCAGCGCGGCCGATTCGTCAGCCAGGGTGATGCGCCCGCTTTCCATGACATAGCCGCGCGAGCAGGTCTCCAGCGCCAGACGCGCGTTCTGCTCCACCAGCAACAAGGTAACGCCTTCGGCGGCTACGCTGCGTATCACTTCGAAGACGCGTTCGACCATCAACGGCGCCAGGCCCATCGACGGCTCATCGAGCAGCAGCAGGCGCGGCCGTCCCATCAGCGCACGGCCGATGGCCAGCATCTGCTGCTCGCCGCCGGACAGCGTGCCGGCGACCTGGCGCGTGCGTTCGCGCAACCTCGGCAGCAGCCCGTAGACACGCTCCAGGTCGGCGGCGACGTTCGCATCGTCATCACGGTGGTAGGCGCCCATGGCCAGGTTCTCGGCAATCGTCAGACGCGCGAAGATGCCGCGTCCCTCGGGCACCAGGGCGATACCGCGCCCGATCAGGTCGTGGGCGGCAAGCCCGTCGATGCGCTCGCCGGCGCAGCTGACCTCTCCGGTGCTCGGGATCATGCGCGCGAGCGCCTTGAGGGACGACGTCTTGCCGGCGCCGTTGGCGCCGATCAGGCAGACGATTTCTCCCCGCTCCACCGCCAGCGAGATGCCCTTGACGGCTTCGATTCCGCCATAGCGGACCCGCAGGTTCGCTACGGCGAGCATCGGGTGGCCGTCGGTGGATCGCGTCACGTCCATCAGTGGCTGGTCCCGAGATAGGCCTCGATGACTTTCGGATTGGCGCGCACCGCCTCGGGCACGTCCTCTGCGATCTTTTCTCCGTAGTCCAGCACGGCCACGCGATCGCACAGTCCCATGACGAGTTTGACGTCGTGCTCGATCAGCAGCACGGTCAGCCCGTCGCGGCGCAGGCCCTCGATCAGCTCGCGCAGGCCCGCCGTCTCGGTCGCATTCATGCCGGCCGCCGGCTCGTCGAGCGCCAGCAGCCCCGGCTCCGTGGCCAGGGCCCGCGCGATCTCGAGCCGTCGCTGGTCGCCGTAGGAAAGGTTGCGCGCCAGGTCATCGGCGCGATCGGCGATGCCGACATAGTGCAGCAATTCCTCGGCGGCACGGCGGATCGCCGCCTCCTCGGCACGCTCGGCCGGGGTGCGCAGGATGGCGCCGAACACTCCGGCCCGGGTACGCAGGTGGCGGCCCACCATGACGTTCTCGCGGGCTGTCATGTTGGCGAAGAGCCGGATGTTCTGGAAGGTGCGCGCGATACCGGCGGCAGCCACCGCGTGCGGGCTGGCCAGGTCGAGCGGACGGCCGGCATACAGAACCTCGCCGCCATCGCGCGGATAGAGTCCGGTGAAGACGTTGAACAGCGTGGTCTTGCCGGCGCCGTTGGGTCCGATCAGGCCGTACACTTCGCCGCGTCGTATGGTCAACGAGACGTCCTTGAGGGCCTGGACGCCGCCAAACCGCTTGCTGATGCCGCGCGCCTCGAGCAGCACACCGGATACGGGCGCGTCCATCACTTCGCCTCGTCCATCTCGCGCCGGTGGCGGGTTTCCGGCCACAGCCCGGCCGGCCGGAAGCGCATGGTGAGGACCAGGGCAAGACCGAAGATCAGCATGCGCAGCACTTCGGGGTCGACCAGCATGCGGCCGAAAACGGCGCGCTGCGCTGGTTCCACGGTATAGCGCAGCAGCTCCGGGACGAAGGAGAGCAGCGCCGCACCGGCGATCACGCCCCAGATGTTGCCCATGCCGCCGAGCACCACCATGGCGAGGATCATGATCGACTCGTTGAGGACGAAGCTTTCCGGGCTGACGAACGTTTGCATTGCGGCGAACATGCCGCCGGCGATGCCGCCAAAGGAGGCGCCCATGGCGAAGGCAAGCAGCTTGATGTTGCGCGTATCGATACCGGCCGCCTTGGCGGCGACCTCGTCCTCGCGGATGGCAACCCAGGCGCGGCCGATGCGCGAATCCTGCAGGCGCCGGTTGACGACGATCACCGCCAGCAGTACCAGCAGCAGGAAGTAGTAGTACTTGATCGGACCGCTGAACTCCAGGCCGGCGACACGGTCGGTCGCCGAGAAGTCGACCGGCCCGACGCGGAAGGGGTCGATGCGGTTGATGCCCTTCGGTCCATTGGTGATATTGACCGGCGCCGAGAGGTTGTTCATGAAAATGCGCACGATCTCGCCGAAGCCGAGCGTGACGATCGCAAGGTAGTCGCCGCGCAGGCGCAGGGTCGGTGCACCAAGTACCGCGCCGGCAATGCCGGCCAGTGCGGCGCCGATCGGCAGGATGACCCAGAAGGGCAGGTGAAGGCCGAAGTGGGGCGAGGCAAGCAGTGCATACACGTAAGCGCCGACGGCAAAGAACGCCACGTAGCCGAGGTCGAGCAGGCCGGCATAGCCGACGACGATGTTGAGGCCGAGCGAAAGCAGCACGAACAGCACCGCGAGGTTCGCGATGCGCACCCAGGCCGTGCCCACCGAGGCGAGTACGAAGGGCAGCACCACCAGCGCAAGGGCAACCAGCACCAGGCCGACACGTTCGCGCGTGTTCATGCCCGCTCCGCCACGCGTTCGCCGAGCAGGCCGGAAGGCCGGAACACCAGTACCAGGATCAGCATGAGAAAGGCGAACACGTCCTGGTAGTTGCTGCCGAAGAGCACGAAATTGCCGCCGTCGGCACACGACTCGCCGAGCCAGCCGTGGGTCAGGGCCCAGGTGCAGAGGTCGCTCGCCTCGCCGATGTAGCCCGTGGCGAGCGCCTCGACGAGGCCGAGCAGGATGCCGCCCAGCATGGCTCCCGCAATATTGCCGATGCCCCCCAGCACCGCTGCCGAAAACGCCTTGAGGCCAAGCGTGAAGCCCATCGTGTAGTGGGCAATTCCGTAGTAGCTGCCGTACATGACCCCCGCAATGGCGCCGAGACCGGCGCCAATGACAAAGGTTGCCGCGATTACCCGGTCCGCGTTGACGCCCATCAACCCCGCAACGTGGACGTTCTCTGCGGTGGCGCGGATCGCGATGCCGAAGCGGGTGCGATAGACGAACAAGACCAGGCCGGCCATCATCAGCAGGGACAGCGCAATGATGAAGATCTGTACGCTGCTGATCGCCGCGCCGCCGATGGCGAAGACCCGGTTGTCCACGATTTGCGGGAAGGCCAGCGGGTTGCGGCCCCAGGCCATCAGCGCGAGATGCTGGAGGACGATGGACATCCCGATCGCCGTGATCAGCGGCGCCAGGCGCGGGGCATGGCGCAGCGGCCGGTAGGCGACCCGTTCGAGCAGATAGCCGAGCAGCATGCAGGCGGGCAGCGCCGCGAGCACTCCGGCGAGGACGATGACAAAAGCGGGCAGGCCGCTGCCCGCCAGTGCCGTGATCACCGAGAAGGCCACCATCGCGCCGATCATCACCACCTCGCCATGGGCGAAGTTGATGAGCTGGATCACGCCATACACCATGGTGTAGCCAAGGGCGACGACAGCATAGACGCTGCCCGTGGTCAGCCCGTTGATGATCTGCTGCAGCAGGATGTCCATGGCCGAAAAAACGGGGAAGGCGCTTGAGCGGCTTCCCCGTCCTTGCTGTGGCGCAGTCCGCCTACTTGGCGGGTGCGGGTGCGGTTGGCTTCGCGGCCGGCGCGGCGGCAGGTGCCGGGGCCGCTGCAGGTGCCGGGGCC
>CAYTFA010000182.1:0-4942 GCA_964436755.1 uncultured Rhodocyclaceae bacterium
TGCCGTGGCAAACAAGGGCAGCAGCAGCCAGACCCCATCATGGGGAACCAGCCACGCCCGGGCGAGCGCAAGTTGGCCGCCGATGTGGGCGAAGGCCGCCAGCACGCTCGCAGACACGGGTCCGAACAGCCGCGCCGGCAGGTACCGGGCCAGAGCGAGCACGGCAAGGCTCGCCACCGCACCCGCGAGGGCGAGGAAGAAGCCCGGCGCCAGGAACTGCCCGACCACGAGGCAGCCGGCGATGACGCGCAGCAGTGCTACCCAGGCCGCATCGCGCCAGCCATGGCGAACGAGGACGACGAGGATGACGATGTTGGCCAGCCCCGGCTTGATGCCCGGCAACGGGCTCGGCAGCGCCGTCTCCGCCACCGCCAGCGCGATCGCCGCCGCTGCGTAGCGCGCGATGCGCCTGTCGTCGGGCGTTACCGCCAGCTCAGTAGCTGAGCGTGTCATGCAGAGCGTCGCCGCCACGCCCGGCGAGTTGCAGCGTGACGTGGTTGGGTGCGCAGATCGCCACAGCGCCGGCGCGCGTCAGCCACCCCTGCTGCACGCAGTACTGGCGTGGCCCGGGATCGGAGGCGACACGCGCGCGTCCCGGCTGCACCTCGATTACCGTGGTACCGATTTCCCCGGCCACTTCGTAGCGGCGCGGCTGGCTCAGCGCCAGTTCGGTCACCACGCGGCCATCGCGCTTGACCAGTGCCCGGTCCGGCGCGCCGCCGCGCCAGAACATGGGGAAGGAGGTGCCAACGAGGACGGTGGCGCCGGCGAGGAGCAGCCAGTCGCCGGGGCGCAGCAGGCGCCGCCATGGCACCGGCGATCCGCCCATCGCCTCGCGGATCATCTCGCGCAGGCCGTCGGCAGGGCTCGTCGTCATTCGATCAGGCTGCGATGCCGTACCAGCACGCTGGCCATGGGTCGGAAGTGCCCGGCGAGACGTTCGGCCAGGTAGACGGACCGATGCTGGCCGCCGGTGCAGCCGATGCCAACCGTGAGGTAGGAACGGTTGTCGCGCACGTAGGCGGGCAGCCAGTCGCCGATGAAGCGGCGCAGGTCGGCCTCCATGCGCGCCACCTCGGGCTGGGCATCGAGGAAGGCGACGACTTCCGCGTCGCGTCCCGTGAGCGGGCGCAGCACGGGGTCGTAGTGCGGATTGGGCAGGCAGCGCACGTCGAAGACGAGGTCGGCGTCGAGCGGAATGCCGTGCTTGAAGCCGAAGGACTCGAACAGCAGCGTGAGGCCGCCGCGCTCGTCGAGCGCGGCGAACTCCTTGATGCTGGCACGCAGCGAATTCGGCCGCAGGTTGCTGGTGTCGATGTGGTGCCCGAGCGAAGCCAGCATCTCGAGGGCCTCGCGCTCGCGCGCTATCGCCTCCTCGAGCGTCGCGTCGCCCGTCGCCAGCGGGTGGCGCCGGCGCGTCTCGGAGAAACGCTGGATCAGTACTTCGTCGCGGGCATCGAGGAACACGCAGCGCAGGACGACGCCCTGGGCCTCCAGGCTGCGCAACTGCGGCGGCAGCGCGGCAATGCTGGAGCCGCCACGCATGTCGACGGCGACGGCGGCGCGCTCGTGGCCCTCGAGTCGCAGGTGATCTACGAGGTCGCTGAGCAGCGGCGCCGGCAGGTTGTCGACGCAGTAGTAGCCGGCATCTTCGAGCACGTTGAGCGCGATCGATTTGCCGGAGCCGGAGAGGCCCGTGATGACGACGACTTGCATCGGCGCAAGCATAGCGGATTGGCGTCGCCGGCGCTCGCGGCACGGCCCTGCCGAGCCCCCTCCGGTAGAATATGCGGTTCGGTGCGGCAGGCCCCACGGCCGCCGCCGGAACCCGGAAAGACCGCGTCATGACCCGCAAGATCCTCGTCACCAGCGCCCTGCCCTACGCCAACGGCGCCATCCACCTCGGTCACCTCGTCGAGTACATCCAGACCGACATCTGGGTGCGCTTCCAGAAGATGCGCGGCCACGAATGCTGGTACGTCTGCGCCGATGACACCCACGGCACGCCGATCATGCTGCGCGCCGAGAAGGAAGGCATCACGCCGGAGCAGTTGATCGCCCGCGTCCACGGCGAACACAGCCGCGACTTTGCCGGCTTCCACGTCGCCTTCGACAACTACTACAGCACGCATTCAGACGAAACCCGACACTACTCGGAGGACATCTACGCCAAGCTCAAGGCCGCCGGGCTGATCGAAGTGCGCTCGATCGAGCAGTTCTACGATCCGGTCAAGCAGATGTTCCTGCCCGACCGCTTCATCAAGGGCGAATGCCCGAAGTGCGGGACCAAGGACCAGTATGGCGATTCCTGCGAAGCCTGCGGTGCCGCCTACGCCCCGACCGAACTGAAGGACCCCTACTCGGCCGTTTCCGGGGCGAAGCCGGAACTGAAATCCTCCGACCACTATTTCTTCAAGCTCTCCGACCCGCGCTGCCAGGACTTCCTGCGGCGCGCCACGCGCGAGGTCTGCAAGACCCAGCCCGAGGCGGTGAACAAGCTGCAGGAATGGCTAGGCGAACCCGGCGACAACCGGCTCACCGACTGGGACATCTCGCGCGACGCACCCTACTTCGGCTTCGAGATTCCCGGCGCACCGGGAAAATACTTCTACGTCTGGCTTGATGCGCCCATCGGTTACATGGGCTCCTTCCGCAACCTGTGCAAGCGCCACAACCTGAATTTCGACGACTGGTGGGGGAAGGGCTCCGGCGCCGAGCTCTACCACTTCGTCGGCAAGGACATCCTCTACTTCCACGCGCTGTTCTGGCCGGCCGAGCTGGAGCATGCCGGCTACCGCACGCCGAACGGAGTCTTCGCCCACGGTTTCCTCACCGTCGACGGCGCCAAGATGTCCAAGTCGCGCGGCACCTTCATCACCGCCGAGAGCTACCTGGCGCAGGGGCTGAATCCGGAGTGGCTGCGCTACTACTTCGCCGCCAAGCTGGGCGCCACGATGGAGGACATCGACCTCAACCTCGAGGACTTCGCCCAACGCGTGAATGCCGACCTGGTCGGCAAGTACATCAACATCGCCAGCCGCGCCGCTGGCTTCGTGCACAAACGCTTCGCCGGCAAGCTCGCCGGTGACCACATTGCCGACGCCTTCCGCGCCGAACTGCCGGGCGTGCTCGAGGCTGCGGAAGAGATCGCCGGCCACTACGAGGCGCGCGAATTCGGCCGCGCCGTACGCCGCATCATGGCGCTGGCCGACCAGGTCAACCAGTATGTCGATCTGCACAAGCCGTGGGTGCTGGCCAAGACCGGCGAGGACGACGCGCGGCTGCACCATGTCTGCAGCGTGCTGATCAACGCCTTCCGCCTTCTCACGCTCTACCTGAAGCCCATCCTCCCCAAACTCGCGCAGCGCGCCGAGGAGTTCCTCAACGTGGCGCCCCTGCACTGGCGCGATGCCGGCCACCTGCTGCCGCCCGCCCACCTGATCAACACGTACGAGCATCTGATGCAGCGCATCGATCCCAAGCAGATCGAAGCCCTGATCGCCGCCAACCGCGAGTCCCTCGCCCCGCCGCCGGCGCCGGCTGCCGAGGCGCAGTCGCCGCAGCGCCATGCGCAGCACCAACAGGCCACCGAGGACAAGGCCCAGGGGCAGGTGGAGTCCAAGTCGCAGCACATCTCCATCGACGACTTCGCCAAGGTCGACCTGCGTGTGGCGCGCATCGCCGACGCGCGCCACGTCGAGGGCGCCGACAAGCTGATCCAGCTCACGCTCGATCTCGGCGGCGAAACGCGCAACGTCTTCGCCGGCATCAAAGCGGCCTACGATCCCGCGCAACTGGTCGGCCGACTGACCGTGATGGTTGCCAACCTGGCGCCGCGCAAGATGAAATTCGGCATGTCGGAAGGCATGGTGCTGGCGGCGTCCGACGCCGACGGCAAGTCGCCCGGGCTTTACCTGCTCGCACCCGACAGTGGCGCCCAGCCCGGCATGAAGGTCAAGTGACGTCCCCGACACGCCGCCTGGTCATCCGCGGCATCGTGCAGGGCGTCGGCTTCCGCTACGCAATGATGGGACAGGCCCGACTGGTCGGCGTCACAGGCTGGGTGCGCAATCGCCGCGACGGGACCGTGGAGGCCATCGTTTCAGGGACGCCGGAGCAGACCGAGGCAATGATTGCCTGGGCCCGCATCGGCCCCGCCGGCGCTGTCGTCGAGGAGTTGATCGTCGAAGTCGCCTCCGGCGACTTCACGGCATTCGAACTGCTGCCGACAAGCTGAATTCCCGCTATCCTAATAAGGTTTTCCCCAACCAACCTCAGGAGTCATCCATGGCAGTCCTCGTCGGCAAAGCCGCCCCCGATTTCACCGCAACCGCCGTCTACGGCAACAACGAAATCAAGGAGTTCAAACTCTCCTCCCTGCGCGGCACGTATGTCGTCCTCTTCTTTTATCCGCTCGACTTCACCTTCGTCTGCCCATCGGAGCTGATCGCCTTGGACCATCGCCTCGAGGAATTCAAGAAGCGCGGCGTCGAAGTCGTCGGCTGCTCGATCGACTCGCAGTTCACCCACCTTGCGTGGAAGAACACCTCCGTCAACGCAGGCGGCATCGGCAAGGTCGGCTATCCGCTCGTCGCCGATATAAACCACGCAATCTGCCAGGCTTATGACGTCGAAGCCGCCGGCGGCGTGGCGTTCCGCGGTTCCTTCCTAATCGACAAGGCGGGCGTGGTCCAGCACCAGGTGGTCAATAACTTGCCGCTCGGCCGCAACATCGACGAAATGCTGCGCATGGTCGATGCGCTGCAATTCACCGAAGAGCACGGCGAAGTCTGCCCGGCCGGCTGGCAGAAGGGCAAGAAGGGCATGACCGCGTCGCCGGACGGCGTCGCCAAGTACCTCGCAGAGAACGCTGCGGTGCTCTAAGCCGGCACCGTTCCTGCCTGAAAGCCGCTTCCGGGGCGCCGGAAGCGGCTTTTTTTCG
>CAYTFA010000183.1:0-4940 GCA_964436755.1 uncultured Rhodocyclaceae bacterium
AGCATGACCGTCCGATACAGCATTGCTACCGACCGTGTTGCAGAGGTTTTTGAAAAGTACTCTCATGATGGGAATCTTTCGTCATACGTTCAAACCGCGACGCAGGAAATCTTCAAGGCGGTCACAGCAAAATACACAGCGCCAGACTTGATTGCACAGCGTGCGAAAGTTTCCTCAGACATTAATGCAGCGCTGCGGGACAAACTGTCGCTTTATGGTGCGCAGGTTATCAACATCGATATGCGGAATTTTGCTTTTTCAGACTCATACATGCATGCCATTAACGACAAGGTTACACAAGAGCAACTACGGCTTGCCGCCGAAAACAAACTGAAGACAGTGGAAGCAGAACAAAAGCAGAAAGTCGCCATCGCGGAGGCTGAGGCCAACGCAAGAAAGGCGCAGGCTGATGGCGAAGCGTACGCAAACTTGGCCGTTGCTAAGGCGCAGGCTGAAGCATTGCGTGTGCAGAACGCCGCTCTCGCCCAGAACAAGGATGTTCTTGAACTGCGCCGTATTGAGGTGGAAAAGACTAAGGCGGATAAATGGAACGGCGCGTTACCGACCTCAATCTACGCTGGAGCGCCAATTCCGTTTCTCAACGTTTCAAAATGACGTGACGCCAAACCCTGCGATAACTCGGAGCTTCGCGCATATCGCGGCGCGAGGCGGGTGAACTTGAACGTCCGCTTTCCCTGCTTGGAGCGTCCGGATTGGGTCGAGTACGGAAAAGAAGTCTTCAAGCGAAACGGAACTAAATCATCTGCAAAGCAGATGTTTTAGGCAATATTTGTTATCTGCGTACTCGCCCCATGTTGTCGCTCTACATTGACCCCTGACATATCGGCAGGTTATTGCACGGATACACTCAAATGCATACTAACTCAGTCGCGTTCGGTGCGTTACCAGTAGCCCTGAAAGTTGCAATAGGGCTATTTGCACTTCATACATTGCTCTATGCCCGCCTTGTTCTAATAGTTCTTTCAAGCGGGCAACAAATCTATGCTCTGTGGCTTATCCACATCGTCGTTTGTGGATTCTTGACCACCGAGATTGGACGGCCCCGGAAATCTCTTTTCTATGTCCTAGTGATCTACAGCGTGGTAGTGGCGACCAATTTGCTTCGTACTGACTATCTTGGTCTACCGGAGTGCCCAACTGAAGAATTGCTCACATTGATGTGGCCGACAATTGCGGTATGCCTGCCTCTGTATCTTGCAGCGGTTTCCCTGGCATTCGGCAGGTCGTTCTATCTGGGGCCGCGGGCAGAGAAATAGCAGATCGCCAGCGCGCTGAAATTGAATGGGCTAGGAAGCAATCAGTTGCTGCAACTTCCGCAGGTAGGTGAGTTAGTTTGCTCGATGTCCGCTCTTCTGTTGGATTAGGTCCGTTATGGGTCGGCAGCGGGCTTCCGCTTTACTGGCAACTTAACGCCCATACGGATTGAGTTTTGCGATTGACGAACTTTCACTTACGCCATCGTTAGCCGGTCATGTCTACTGGTCTCGTTTACCTATTTACATCCATTACGCTTGCCGTACTCCTTCCGTACTTGCGATCCGGTTCTGGGCATGAGCAGGTTGGCAATCGTACTTGCTACCGTTATCCCAAGAACTTTTGTAAATTTTTTCTTTATGCGATTCCTGTAATTGCGACCTTGCTTGTCTTGCCTCCCTTTACCGTTCCGCCAAATGAGCGCACTAGCTTTGGAGGTATCTTCTATGCGCTCGTAGCAGTTTGTTCCGTCGGCCTAATTGCTATTGCGTACATATTCTTCGACAGCTATCGGGTTCATTTAGATGATTCCGCGTTAGCTGTGACCACCATCTTTGGTGACAAAGCCATAAGTCTCCGAGCAAGCGCGCAGGTAGCAACAGTCGAAGGGAAAGGGACAGACCTATATTTGTACGATGGAGGCGGCAAACTTCTTCTGCACCTCGATGGGTCCATCCAGGACTTTGGCTACCTACTACTGGAAATCGAGCAGCGTACGCGCAGCCAGGGAGTGCTGTTGTTCAGAGCCAACGATCTCGAAGGTTGGCAACAGAAGCCAAATATAGAACACGCATTCTGGCAACCGAGCAAGGGACCGCACTCGGCACCGAATTACAAGCGATCTCTTGCAATCGTGCTTGTCGGTCTGGCGTTGATCTTAGCTACCCTGCTGGCTACTCGTATTTGGCTAAATTGAGAGATAGGGGCTTATATGAGCATTCACCCGGACCAGTGCGAAAGGCCATGCAGGCAGGCTGAATTCGATTTAGAACGTCCGCTTTCCCCGGAAGGAAAGTCCGTTATGGGTCGGTAGCAGACATTCTGGCGAGCGCAAGGTGCGTCTGCTTCGGCCGATAACCCGACTTACCGCCAGCGCCAACTTTCAGCTAGAAGCTGGTCGCCCACCCCCGCCTATCCGACCAGCCGCAGCTTCGACCACACCCAACTGATCGCGCCCCTCACTTCTTCTCCACCACGATCCTGCCGCCAAGCGCGCGCGCTTCGACCTTGCGCTCGTACATGCCTTCGGCGAAGGTCGGCGGCACAGCGTAGCTGCCGGCGTTGGTGGCCTTGATCTTGTAGATGAACAGCGCAGCCTGATTCTCGACGCTGCCGTAGAGCACCACGCGGTCCTCACGCACGTCGGCGTAGTCGGGATGCCACGTCGATTTGCTGGCGCCGATGGGCGACACCCAGCGGCCGGCATTGGCGTCGGCGGCCGCGCCCTCCTCGCCACCTTCACCCTCTTCACCGGCGGCCGCCTGGGGCGGCGCGGGCCGCGCCTCGGGCACGATCTCGAAGCCGCCAGGCAGCAGGTCGACGATGGCGACGTCGTGGGCGGTGCCTGCGCCGATGGCGCGAATTCGCAGATGTACCTCGATTTCGTCGCCGAGCTTTGCCGTGCCGACGGCCTTGCCGGCAGCATCCTTGTATTCGCGGAAGACCTCGATACCCTGTTTGATTTCCGTGGTCGGCAAGGCGCGGTCGAAGCCGGACTGGTTCACCACGGTCCAGGCCGGATACTCGCTGGCCGAGCCAAACTGCAGCTTCGCCGCCTGCGGCGAGAACGCGGCGCGCGGCATCAGGCCGCCGGGCAATGCCAGCGGGCGCTTGGCGCCGTCGTTGAGGATTTCGGCCAGGCTGAACTTGCCTGCGGTGTCCTCGCCGGTGGCGCTGGCGTAGGCGTCGAAAGCGAGCAGGCTGTAGGCCGACGACAGGGTGTTGTAGCGGTCCTCGCGGATCGGACCGGCCAGGGCGTCGATCGCGGCGGCGTTGAGGCGCTTCAGCTCCTTGGGGAAATGGCGTGACAGCAGATAGACGAACTGCGCGTCGCGCGCCAGGCCGTCGTAGTAGTCGGCCCAGGGGATGACGCCGCCGCCCGGCCGCAGCTCGCGGATCAGGCCCTCGGCCAGGCGTTCCTGCTTCATCAACTGGTAGGCGGCGGCCAGGTAGGCGGCGGCGATGTCCTGCTTCCAGGCCTTGGCGTGCCCGGCTTCCAACCGCTGCTGCAGGGCCGCCGCGACCTGGCCGACGACGCGGCCCTGCCGCGCCAGCAGGTAGATGGCATAGGCGCGGGTGCGCTCGTTTGCCAGGCCGCCGCCATCACCGGCGGCGAACTGCTGCAGCCAGTCGTCGGCAGCGCGCAACATGTCGGCGGGCACGGCGTGGCCGCGGTCGCGCGCTTCGAGCAGGAAATGCACGGCATAGGCCGAGACCCAGGGCACCACATGGTGGTTGGCGGCCCAGAGGCCGAAGCCGCCTTCCTGGTTCTGCCGCCCGCGCAGCATGCTGATGATTTTCGCCACGCGCTCCTCGGAGACGTTGCGCGCGGTGCCGAACTCCGGCCGCGCCTGCAGCACCACCGCCGGCAGTGCCTGGCTCAGCAGCTGCTCGGTGCAGCCGTAGGGGGTCTTGTCGAGATAGGCGACCAGGCCCTGACCCATGATCAGCGGCAGGTGCGAGATGCCGGCCGACAGCGTGCGCAATTCGTCATGCATGGCGCGCGGCGTCGCCACCTCGAGGCTGCCGCCAGGCTTGACGCTGCCGAAGGCGAGGCTGACGCGGTAAGGCACGGCCGGTCGCACGCTGGTATCCACCGCCAGCTTCGCCGACTTGGCCCCGTGCGTGGCGGTGAAGGCGAGACTGCCGGAACCGAGCTTGTCGGTGGCGCGCACGCGGAACACCGTGGCGGCCTCGCGCAGCTCGTCGATTTTGAGTTCCTGGCGCGCTTCGCCGACCACCTGCAGGTGCGGCGAGGTCTTCAGCTCGACGCGCACGGCGGCGCCCTTGCCCGAGCCGGGAAGGTTATTGGCGACGCCGACACCGACTTCGAACTCGTCGCCCGGCGCGACCTGGGTCGGCACGTTGGGCGAAAGCACGAAGTCGCCGCGCACCAGGGCCTTCTTCTCGAACACGCCGATGTCATCGGTGGAGACGGCGACGGCCATCACCCGCAGCGTGCCGTTGAAGGAGTCGGGCACGGCATAGCCGAGTTCCCTGCCGTCGGGGCCGACATCGACGATGCCCGACCACCAGGCCACCGGCTTGTCGCGCCTGCGCTTGAAGGGATTGAGGTGCTTGCCGAGGGCGCCGGCGGCGTCGCCGCCGGGCGCGGCACTTTCGACCAGGCGTTTGAACTCGGGCAGGATCAGGTCGAGGATCTGCGCCGTCTTCACCTCCAGCGCCCGCTTCTGGAAGAAATGGCCCAGCGGGTCCGGCGGCTTGTAGCCGGCCACCTGCAAGATGCCCTCGTCTACGGCGAACACCACGATCTTCGCCGGCTTCGCGGTCTTTACCTTCATGCGCAAGGTCTCGCCGGGCTTGACCAGTTCCGGCGCGACAATGTTCACCTTGTTGCGGCGCTTCTCCAGGCTCACCGAGGGGGGCGCGGCACCCTGCGACATCGGGCTCATGAAGTGTTCCGGCGCGTTGATGGCGCGCCCGAA
>CAYTFA010000184.1:0-4935 GCA_964436755.1 uncultured Rhodocyclaceae bacterium
CGTGGCAACAGGCGCCACGAACACCCACTCGTAGGCCGACGGGTCGCCGCTCTTCGCGCGGCATTCGTAGGTGATCTCGCCGACGCCCACCGTCTCCATCACGACCTTGTGGCCCGCTGGCACACGCACCGTCTCGGGCAGGTCCAGGCTGGCGGCCATCAGGCGCGCTCCGGCTGCTTCTTCGCTGGCCCGGCGGCGTACAGCGCCGTGAGGCGGGCAGCTTCCTCGGCGACGCGGCGGCGCAGGTCGGGCGGGGCGAGCACTTCGACGTCGGCGCCGAACTTGAGGATGTCCATGATCAGCTCGCGGTGGTCGGCGTAGGGGAATTCCAGGTGCCAGGAACCGTCGGCCTCGACGCGGCCCTTCTGCTTCGGGTGCCAGGTTTCCTGCGCCACCCAGCGCGCGCGCTCGGGCGTGAAGCGCAGCACGGCATGCTGCAGCTTGCGCCCGGAGAAGATGCCGTAGCCGGGGCCGAGCACTTCGTCCATGCTGCGGTGGGAGACTTCGCGCGCCTTCTTCTCGATGACCTCGGCGGCGCGGATCGAGTCGATGGCGAAGTTGCGGATGTCGTTGCGCAGGTGGCACCAGGCGTCGAGGTACCAGTTGCCGCGGTAGTACACCAGGCGCTGCGGCGAGACCTCGCGCTCGGTGGTTTCGCCGCTGCCGCGGGCGAAATAGGTGATGGCCAGGCGCTTGCGGCGCAGCAGCGCGGAGCCGACCTTCTCGAAGTGGGCGAGCTTCATGTCGCGCTTGCCGAGGCCGACGATCAGCACGCGGCGACGGATCTCCTCGGCGGTGTTCTCGCCGCTGCCGAGCAGGCTGTTCAGGCGCGCCATGAGCGGCTGCACGTGCGGCGTCAGCATGCCGCCGGGGTCGAGGTCGGTGAGCAGGTGCTGCATGGTGAGCAGCGCATGCACTTCGTTGGCGTTGAACCACAGCCCGGGCAGCTCGTATTGCGCGCCGGCCTCGGCGTGCGGCGTGTCGAAGCGGTAGCCGCCGCCGGCGCCGGCATCGCGGTCCCAGATGATGGGGGCGTTGAGCCGGTTGCGCATGTATTCGAGGTCGCGCTTGAGCGTGGCGCGCGACACCTCCAGCGCGTCGAGCAGCTCGGTGAAGGTCACCACTGTGCGGTCGTGGATCATCTGGTCGATCTTGTAGAAGCGCTCAGTGCGATCCATGACGGGTTTCAGATAGGAGCTGGCGGAAGTGTTCGATACGGCGCGGATGGATTATGCCCGCGGCAAGCGCGGCCTTGATCGCGCAGTCGGGCTCCGCCTCGTGGCGGCAGTCGCGGAAGCGGCACTGGCCGAGGAATGGGCGGAACTCGGCGAAGCCGAACTCGATCTCGGCCGGGTTCAGGTGGGCGAGGCCGAATTCCTGCAGGCCCGGGCTGTCGATCAGGCGGCCGCCGGGGCAGCTGGCGTCGGGCAGGTGGTAGAGCCGGGCGTGGGTGGTGGTGTGCTTGCCGCTGTCGAGCGCGGCGGAGATTTCGCGCGTGGCGGCCGCGGCGCCGGGCGCCAGGGCATTCGTCAGCGTGGACTTGCCCATGCCGCTCTGGCCCACCAGCACCGTGCATTCGCCGGCCAGCAGCGGCAGCAGCGGCGTCGCGTCGTGCTTGGCCGACAGCTCGACGACGCGGCAGCCGAGCGCGGCGTAGGGGGCGAGCAGGCGGCGCGCGGCCTCCAGCGCCTGCGGCCTGCTTTCGCCGAGGTCGCACTTGTTGAGGACGATCAAGGGACGCAGGCCCTCGTGCTCGGCGGCGACGAGGGCGCGCGAGAGCAGCGCGTCGGCGAAGGACGGATCGACGGCGACCACCAGCAGCAGTTGCGTGGCGTTGGCGGCGATCAGCTTCTGGCGGAAGGCGTCTGAGCGGTAGAGCAGGCTGCGCCGCGGCGCGTGGCTGGCGATGTGGCCGTCGGCGGTGAGCTCGACCTCGTCACCGACGGCGAACAGGCTCTTCTTGCCGCGCGGGTAGCCGGTGGCGAGCCGGCCGTCGGCGAGTTCGACCTCGTAGTGGCGGCCGAAGGCGGCGACGATGGTGCCGGCGGCGTTCAACGAACGCAGACTCGCGGCTTAAAGGCCGAAGAGGGCATCGATCTTTGCCGCGCAGATGAAGTCGTTCTCGGACAGGCCGCCGATGGCGTGCGTCGTGTAGCTGACGGTGCACTGGCCCCAGCCGACGGCGAGGTCGGGGTGGTGGTCCTCGCGGTGCGAGATCCAGGCGGTGGCGTTCACGAAGGCCATGATCTCGTGATAATTCTTGAATCGGTAGGTCTTGCGGATCAGCGGACCCTCGCGCTGCCAGCCATCGAGGCTGGCGAGCAGCTTTTCAGCCTCGGCGTCGGCGAGCGGCGGCACGCCGCCCTCGCAGGGCTTGCACTTGCCCTTGGATAGATCGCAGACCTGGCTCATGGGGAATCCTCCGTGCGCGTCATGCCGCGTTGAGCCGCGCGATGCGCTGGCTGGCCGGCGGGTGGGAATCGTGGAACAGCGAGTGCAGTGGATCGGGCGTCAGCGTCGCGGCATTGTCGCGGTAGAGCTTGACCAGCGCGGCGACGAGGTCGGCGGCGGCGGTCTGGCGCGCGGCGTAGGCGTCGGCCTCGTATTCGTGGCGGCGCGAGAGCGCCGAGGTGAGCGGCGCCAGCGGGAAGAGGAATATCGGCAGCACCATCGAGAAGAGCAGCAGGCCCATCGCCGTGCCGCCGCTGCCGGCGCCGAGTCCGGCATACAGCCAGGGCTGGTCGATGAGCTGGCCGAGCAGCCAGAGGAAGGCGAAGGAGAGCAGGGCGGAGAGGGCGATGCGCTTGATCACGTGGCGGTGGCGGAAGTGGCCCAGCTCGTGCGCCAGCACGGCCTCGATCTCCTGCGGTGCGAGCTTCTCGAGCAGGGTGTCGAAGAAGACGATGCGCTTGGCGCGGCCAAAGCCGGTGAAGTAGGCGTTGCCATGCGCCGAGCGCTTCGAGCCGTCCATGACGAACAGGCCGGAGTTGGCGAAGCCGCAGCGCGCGAGCAGGGCCTCGATGCGCTCCTTGAGCGCGGCGTCCTCGAGCGGGCTGAACTTGTTGAAGAGCGGCGCGATGACCGTCGGGTAGAGCACGAGCAGCAGCAGGTTGGTGCCGAGCCAGACCAGCCAGACCCACAGCCACCAGCGCGCGCCCATCGCATCCATGAGCCAGAGCACCAGCAGCAGCAGCGGTCCGCCGATGGCGACGGCGAGCACGCTGCCCTTGGCAAGGTCCGCCAGCCACAGGCGCCAGGTGAGCTTGTTGAAGCCGAAGCGCTCTTCGATGACGAAGGTGCGGTAGAGGCTGGCCGGCAGGCCGGCGAGGAAGCCGATCAGCCCGGCGCCGGCGAAGAGGCCGAGGCCCTGCAGGTAGCCGGGGCCGAAGGCGTCGCGCAGGATGCCGTCGAGCGCGGCGAGCGCGCCGCCCAGTGTCAGGACGAGCAGGACGCCGGTATCGACGATGGTGGCGATCATGCCCAGGCGCACCTTGGCCGTCGTGTAGTCGGCGGCACGGCGGTGGGCGACGAGGTCGATGCGGCCGAAGAAGTCGGCCGGCACGTGGTCGCGGTGGGCGGCGACGTGGCGCAGCTGGCGCAGGTCGAGCCAGAGGTGCAGCGCCGTCGAGGCGGCGAGCGCGATGAGGAAGACCAGCGTGAAGGCGTGGGGGCTCATGGGCGGGAAGGGGCTGTGCGAGAATGCGGCATCGTCGCCACAGGCCGCGGAAAATTATGGCACAGGATCAGAACGCCCTCGTCTGGCTGGACATGGAGATGACGGGCCTCAACCCGGATACCGACCGCGTCATCGAGCTGGCGATGGTGGTGACCAATTCCAACCTCGACATCATCGCCGAGGCGCCGATCTGGGTGGTGCACCAGCCGGACGCCGTGCTCGACGCGATGGACGACTGGAACCGCAATACCCACGGCAAGTCGGGCTTGACGCAGCGCGTCAAGGCGTCGATTCTGAGCGAAGCGGACGTCGAGCACCAGGCCCTGGAGTTCCTGCGCCGCCACGTGCCGCGCCAGACGACGCCGATGTGCGGCAACTCGATCTGCCAGGACCGCCGCTTCATGGCGCGCCACATGCCGAAGCTGGAGGACTGGTTCCACTACCGTAACCTCGACGTGTCGACGCTCAAGGAGTTGTGCAAACGCTGGAAGCCCGAGGTGGCGAAGGGCTTGAAGAAGCACGGCCGCCACGAGGCGCTGGCGGACATCCTCGAGTCGATCGACGAGCTCAAGTACTACCGCGAGCACTTCCTCAAGCTGTAGCCGTCGAGTTCCCTACTCGCGGCGGTACAGCCGCAGGCGCTCGGACTTGTCGCCGGGCCGCGAGGCATCCTTTACCAGAGTCCAGCCCGGCTGCAGGGTCGGCGTCGCCGGCGTCGCCTGCACGATCAGCCAGCGGCATCCGGCGGCGTGGCTGCCGGCGACGGTGCGGATGCCGTCGAAATAGTCGAGCGAGGCTCGCTGGGCGAGGCCGAGGCCGTGCCGCGCGATGCAGCCGGGGGTGCTGCCCAGCGTGCGGCGGAAGTCGGCGCTGACGGCGCGGTAGGTCTTGCCGTAGTCGATCCACGGCAGCCAGAGCAGCACCAGCAGCAGCCAGATGGTGGCCAGGCCCAGGCTCCAGCGTGCGGCGGCGCGCCACGGCGAACGCGGCGTGCGCAGCATCACGGTGATCCAGACCAGGCTGGCGGCGACGGCGAGCACCAGCGCCAGCGGTGCCGCTTCGGCGACGAAGCCGGGCGCCGGCTTGGTGAAGTTCTTTGCCAGCCGCGCCGGCTCGCCGGTGAGCATGGCGATGCCGCCGAGCCAGATCAGCGCGGCCACCAGGCTGAAGGTCATCATGCCGAACCAGTCGAAGGCGCCGGCGGCGCCGCGCCGCAGGCGCCCGGCGCCGGCCGCGGCGAGCAGGGTCAGCGGTACCAG
>CAYTFA010000185.1:0-4909 GCA_964436755.1 uncultured Rhodocyclaceae bacterium
TCAAGCTGATGACCGACGGCATCCTGCTGGCCGAGACGCAGACCGATCCGCTGCTGCGCCAGTACGACACGATACTCATCGACGAGGCGCACGAGCGCAGCCTCAACATCGACTTCCTGCTCGGCTACCTGCGCCAGCTTCTGCCGAAGCGTCCCGACCTGAAGGTCATCGTCACCTCGGCTACGCTGGATGCCGAGCGCTTCAGCCGGCATTTCGCGGTCGACGGCAGGGACGCGCCGGTGATCGAGGTGTCCGGCCGACTGTATCCGATCGAAACGCGCTGGCGGCCGTTCGACGAAAAGAAGGACACCGATCTCAATGACGCCATCGTCGATGCCGTGGACGAGGCGCACCGCACCGGGCCGGGTGACGTGCTGGTCTTCCTGCCCGGCGAACGCGAAATCCGCGAGGCCGCCGAGGCATTGCGGAAACACCATCCACCCGGCCTCGAAGTGCTGCCGCTGTTCGCGCGCCAGACCGCGGTCGAGCAGGCGCGCGTGTTCGCGCCGCACCAGGGGCGCCGCGTAGTGCTGGCGACCAATGTCGCCGAGACCTCGCTCACCGTGCCCGGCATCCGCTATGTGATCGACTCGGGCCTGGCGCGCGTCAAGCGTTACTCGCATCGCAACAAGGTCGAGCAGCTGCAGGTCGAGCCGATCTCGCGCGCGGCGGCCAGCCAGCGGGCCGGGCGCTGCGGCCGCGTCGCGGCGGGCGTCTGCTTCAAACTCTACGACGAGGAGGACTTCGCCAAGCGCCCGGCCTACACCGAGCCGGAAATCCTGCGTTCCAGCCTGGCCGGCGTCATCCTGCGCATGAAGTCGCTGCACCTCGGGGACGTCGAGGATTTTCCCTTCCTCGAAGCGCCGGCACCGCGCATGATTGCGGATGGCTATAACCTGCTCGCCGAGCTGGGTGCCCTGGACGAGAGCACCAAGGAACTGACGCCGGTCGGTCGCGAGCTGGCGAAACTCCCGCTCGATCCCAAGATCGGCCGCATGATCCTTGCCGCGCGCGAGCACAACTGCCTGCGCGAGGTGCTGATCATCGCTGCGGCGCTGGGCACCCAGGATCCGCGCGACCGGCCGCAGGAAGCTGCCGGCTCGGCCGACCAGGCCCATGCCAAGTGGAAGGACGAGAAATCCGAGTTCCTTTCCTACCTCAAGATGTGGCAGGCCGCGGACGAGGTGTGGAAGCACGAGAGCAGCAACAAGCAGCGCCAGTGGTGCCGCCATAACTTCCTTTCCTGGCTGCGCCTGCGCGAGTGGCGCGACGTGCATGGCCAGTTGATGACGCTGTGCCACGAACATGGCTGGAAGGAGAACCAGCTGCCCGCTTCCTACGAGGCCATCCACAAGGCCCTGCTCACCGGCCTGCTCGGCCACGTCGGCCTGATTGCCGAAGAGGACAGAAACTACCTCGGTGCGCGTGGCATCCGCTTTTTCATCCACCCCGGCTCCAGCCTGATCAAGAAGGCCGGGCGCTGGATCGTCGCCGCCGAACTGGTGGAGACTTCGCGATTGTTTGCACGATGCATCGCCCGCATCGAGCCTGAATGGCTGGAACAGGTCGGTGCCCACCTGGTGCGCCGCCATGTCTACGAGCCGCACTGGGAAAAAGGCCCGGGGCAGGTGGTGGCCTGGGAGCGCGTCACGCTGCACGGCCTGATGCTGCACGCCAAGCGGCGCGTGCATTACGGACCCATGGACCCCAGGCTGGCGCGCGAGATCCTGATCCGCGAGGCCCTGGTCGAAGGCCAGATCGGCGAAGACTGGGTGCGCAAGTGGCGCTTCTTCCAGCACAACGCCAAGCTCATCCGCGACATCGAAAGCCTGGAGCACAAGTCGCGCCGGCCCGACGTACTGGTGGACGCCGAACTGATCCACGCCTTCTACGATGCCAAGCTTCCCGCGGGCATCGTCACCCTGGCCGCCTTCGACCATTGGCGGCGCGAGGCGGAAGCTGCCGACCCGAAGCTGCTTTGGCTGGAGAAGGATCAACTGATGCGCCACGAGGCGGCCGGCATCACCACCGATGCCTTCCCGCCGGAGCTGAAGCATCGCGGCCAGGGCTACCGGCTGGCCTACCACCACGACCCGGGTGCGGCCGACGACGGTGTCACGCTGACCCTGCCGCTGGCGGCGCTGAACCAGATACCGGCCAACCGCTGCGAATGGCTGGTGCCCGGCCTGCTCAAGGAGAAGGTGGTGGCGCTGCTGAAGACGGTGCAGCAGAAATATCGCCACCGCCTGCAGCCGCTGGATGAGTTCGCCGATCGTTTTTGCGATGCCGAACACGACCCGGACGAGCCGCTGGTGCGTGCCCTCACCCGCGCCGCCGAGGAGCACATGGCGCAGAAGCTGCCGCTCGACGCCTTTCGCACGGGCGAGCTGCGTCCGCACTTGTTCATGAACTTCCGCCTGGTCGATGAGCATGGCGGCACGCTGGCGATGAGCCGCAACCTCGCCGAGCTTCGTGCGCAGTTTCGCGACCGGGTCGAGCAGGCCTACGCCGCCGCCGAGATCCGGCACAATGTGGCCGAGGCTGCCGACCAGGGGGCCGGCTTTACCGACTGGACTTTCGGCCCGCTGCCCGAGCTGCTGGAAGTGAAGCTCGGTACGGGCAGCACGCTGGGTTTTCCGGCCCTGGTGGACCAGGGTGTGAGCGTGCGCCTGACGGCCTTCGACACCGAGGAGAAGGCCCGCACCGAGCACCGCAAGGGGTTGGCGCGTCTCTTTGCATTGCAGCTCGCGGCCCAGGTCAAGGCCATTGAAAAGCTGCCCGGCCTGCGCGATACGGCACTGACCTTCGTCGCGCTCGGCACGGAAAAGGAGCTGCGCGAGCAGTTGCTCGCCGTGACTCTGGAGCGCACCTGCCTGATGGAACCGTTGCCCACGGATGCGGCGGCATTCGCCGCGCGGCGCGAATCGGCGCGCGGCCGCTTGTTGCTCGTGGCGCAGGAGATCCTGCGCCTGGCGGGGACGATACTCGCCGAATACGCCGTTCTGAACAAGAAGCTCGCTGCGGCGCAGAAGGCCTTCCCCCAGGCCGCCGCCGACATCGGCGCGCAACTGGCGGAACTCATGCCGAAGAAATTCATCCTCGCCGTGCCCTTCGAGCGCCTGCAGCACTACCCGCGCTACCTCAAGGCCATCGCCATGCGGCTGGAGAAGGCGAAGAACGACCCGTCGCGCGATGCGCGGCTGATGGCCGAATGGCAGGCCCTGGGCCGGCCCTTCGAGCGCGAACGCAGCGCCCTGCTCAAGGGCGGGCAGGCGACCGATCCCTTCCTCGACGAATTTCGCTGGCTGCTCGAGGAGCTGCGCATCGCACTGTTCGCCCAGGAACTCAAGACGTCCTCGCCGGTCTCGGTGAAGCGCCTGCAGAAAATGTGGGATAGTCGCGAGCGACGGTGACACCGATGATGGAACTGCTTTCCGCTTTCAGCCGCGCGTTGCGCGACCTCTCGCGCGGCGACGTGCTCTGGCACGCCCTGTGGCCGCCGCTCGCCGCGCTGGCGCTGTGGGCGACGCTCGGCTATGCCTTCTGGGGCGACGGCCAGGCGCTGATGGCACGGCTGGTTCCGGCGCTGCCCTGGAGCGGATGGGACTGGGTGACGCGTTGGGCCTCGGTGTTCCTCATGCTGGCGGCACTCGCCGCGCTGACCTACACCACGGCCACCGCCCTCGTCGCCATCTTTGCGTTGCCCGGCCTGTTGCGCGTGGTCGCGGCGCGCGATTATCCGGACCTCGGCCGCCATGGCGAGAACGTGTTCTGGGCCAGCCTCGGCAATACGCTGGCCGCCGGCGCCATCTTCGTCATCGGCAGCCTCGGCATGCTGCCGCTGCTGCTGGTGCCCGGCGCGCTGCTGGTGCTGCCGCTGGCCTGGGGCGCCTGGCTCAACCAGCGCACCTTCCGTTTCGACGCCCTTGCCGAGCACGCCACGGCGCGCGAGATGCAGCGCCTGGCGCGCAGCCACCGCGGCCGCTTCTACACCGCCGGCCTGGTGACGGCGGGTGCCGCCCACCTGCCGCTGGTCAACCTGCTGGCGCCGGCCTTCACCGCGCTGGTGTTCATCCACCTGGGCCTTGCGTCGCTGCGGCGGTTGCGCAGTGAAGAAGGCATACAGTTAGGTGACTTGCCGGGGTGAATCATGAGTGAACCGCTGCAGGGCATCGGCGCCCTCATCATCGGTGACGAGATCATCCTCGGCCGGCGCCAGGACAAGCATTTCGCCAGGATCGTCGAACTGCTCGCCGCGCGCGGATTGCGCCTCGACTGGGCGCAGTACATGGGCGACGACCGGGCGCGCCTGGCCGCCTTCCTGCGCGCCAGCTTCGCCGGCGGCGACATCGTGATCTGCTGCGGCGGCATCGGCAACACGCCGGACGACCACACGCGCCAGGCGGCTGCGGCTGCGCTGGACGTGCCGCTCGAACTGCATCCGCAGGCCGAGGCGGCGATCCGCGCCCGCTACGCCGAGGTCGGCCGCGAGGTCACGGATTTTGCGCTGGGCATGGGGCGCTTTCCCGCCGGCAGCCGCATCATCCCGAACCCTTTCAATCGCATTCCGGGGTTCTCCATCGGCGACCACCACTTCCTGCCGGGTTTTCCGCAGATGGCCTGGCCGATGATCGAATGGGTGCTCGACAGCCACTACGCCGATCGCTTCCATGCGCGGGCCGAGGCCGAGGCCGCGCTGCTGGTTTGGGAGGGCATCGAGAGTGCGCTGACGCCGCTGATGGTACGCATCGAAGCCGAGTTCGCCGGCGTCAAGGTATTCAGCCTGCCCTTCCTCGGCAGCGAAACGCAGCGGCGGCACATCGAGTTGGGCGTGCGCGGCGATCCGGCACAGGTGGGGCCGGCCATGGAGCTGATGCGGCGCGAGGTTGGCGCGCTCGGCTACGCCTGG
>CAYTFA010000186.1:0-4880 GCA_964436755.1 uncultured Rhodocyclaceae bacterium
GCGCCTCGCGCACGGCGGTGACGCGCCCGGCCTCGCCGTCGAAGGCGATCGCCCACAACTCGCCTTCGGCGTCCTGCGGGCGGCCGCGCGGCACGAAGATCGTGTAGCGGATCCAGAAGGCCAGCGGCCGCTGCGGATGGTTCGCGCGCTGGAACCAGCTTTCGTAGAAGCCTTCGGCCGCGCCGGGCCGGTAGCGCGAGGCGTTGCAGGCGTCGGGATTCATCGCTGCCGGGGGGCCGGTAACTTCCGGTTACAAACTGTCGCTGAACCCATGCGGCGAATCTACATCTACCTTTGAAACCAGGCAACGGAGACGTGCGGGAAGATGAGGCATTCAAGGGGAGCGGATTTCCTGCCCGGCGATTGGCGCCGGGCTGCCCTGCGCATCGCCGCGAGCGCGGCGCTGGCGCTGGCCGCCGGCAGCACGCTGGCCCTTTCGCCGCAGGATCTGCCGATGGTCTCACGCAGCGCCGAGCGCGGCAACGATGCGTCGCAGGTGCTGCTGGCCGTTGCCTACCTTAACGGCGACGGCGGACTGCGTCGCGACCCCACCCAGGCGGCCCACTGGTTCGAACTGGCGGCCCTCCAGGGCAATGCCTACGCACAGGAGCGGATCGGCGATCTTTACGAGAGTGGAGAGGGCGTCGGCGCCAATGCGACGCTGGCTTTCGACTGGCGCCTGAAGGCGGCGCAGCGCGGCAACATGCAGGCGCAGGTAAAGCTCGCGCGCATGTACCTTGCCGGCACCGGCACGGCGCGGGACGAGGACCAGGCGCGCGCATGGCTGGAACGCGCCGCTGTCGAGGGCAGTGCCGAGGCGCAGTACCTGCTGGGCCGGATGGTCCACGAAAGCCCGGACTCGGTGGCACGCCGCGCGGAGGCCCTTACCTGGCTCGAGCGCGCGGCCAAACAGGGCTACGAACAGGCGATCGGCCTGCTCAACCTGATCCGGAGCATAGGCTACGAAGTCGATGCCGGCTGGCACCACCACGCGCCGGCGCTGGCGAAGCTGGCTGCCGATGGCGATCCCGAGGCACAATACCAACTGGCCCAGCGCTACGAGCACGGCGCCAACGGCACGACGCGTGATCCCGCGCAGGCCGTGCGCTGGTACACGGCCGCGGCGGGCTACGGGCATCGGCCCTCCATGCTGGCGCTGAGCCAGATGCTCGAGACGGGGGCCGGCGTGCCGCGCGATCCGGCCGCCGCCAGGGAATGGGCTGAACGTGCAGCGGCATCGGCGCCGCCGCTCGTCAACGGGAAAGGACAAGGCCGATGAACGGCGATGCGCTGGTGGAGATGTTTCGCGAATTCGGTGCCGACATCTTCTGCGCCACGGCCAGCCTTGTGCTCGTCGCCGCCTACTACCTCGTGCACCTTGTCCGCGCGCGCCGCGACCCGTCCTACTCGATCCACTACGCCAACGAGGTCGCGCGCCGCGCCTGGATCGAATACGTCATGGCCAATCCGGCGAAGGACGTGATGGCAGTGCAGACGCTGCGCAACTTCATCATGAACGGAATCCTGATGGTGTCGACCAGTGCCCTGCTGATCGTCGGCACGCTGACGCTGTCGGGCCAGGCCGAGAACATCACGCGCAGCTGGCACGCCATCAACCTCGGCGGTTCGCATGCCGCCGAGTTGTGGATCTTCAAGGTGATGTGCCTGCTTGCCGCCTTCCTGCTGGCCTTCTTCAGCTATGCGCTGTCAATCCGGCTGGCCAACCACGTGCTGTTCATGATGAACCTGCCGCGCGAGGCCCAGCAGCTGCTGCCGGCCCTCTCGCCGCGCGAGGTGGCGGACCGCTTCAATCGCGCCGGGAAGTACATCGCCATCGGCATGCGCGCCTACTTCTTCGCCATCCCCCTGGTGTTCTGGCTGTTCGGCCCGGCGTACATGCTGATCGCCACGGCCTGCGTCGTCGCCCTGCTCTCCCGCCTCGATCGCCAGCAACAGGGAATCTGAATCGTCGCCACTGCCGGCTCCTGTACGCCATGAAGGAACACATCTACTTCGAGCTGGAGTTCATCCTCCTGGTCGTGTTCTCGCTGCTGCTGCCGTCGGGCATCTACGGCTTCCTCATGCTCGGACGCTCGATATCGCGGGCGACGGTGTCGCTGCTCGGACTGGTACTGCTCGTGCTCTCGGGCGCCGACCTGTACCTGCTGCAGACGCTGGCCACCCGGGTCAAGGGCACGGCGTCGCTGCTCGACGACCGGATATTCGCGGGCGAGGTTTCGGTCGCCCTGTATCTGCTGCCGGTGGCTTTTGCGGGCATCGGCGTGAACCTGATTTCGCACGTCCTGATCGACCACCTGAAAGAGGCCGAGGCGCGGCACGACCGCCAGCGTGCGCGCAACCGGCGCCACCCGGACTAAGCCTGCCCTGCCCTCCGCTGCGACAAAGAAAAAGCCCGGCCGGAGCCGGGCTATTTTTGCGCGATGCAAGCGGAACGCGGCTTAGACGATTTCCCAGATCGTGGTGATGCCCTGGCCGCCGCCGATGCACATCGTCGCCAGCGCATACTTGCTGCCGACGCGCCGGGCTTCGTACAGGGCCTTGGTGATGATCACGCCGCCGGAGGCACCGATCGGGTGGCCGATGGCGATGGCGCCACCATTCGGGTTGGTCTTCTTCGGATCGAGGCCGAGGCCCTTCATCACGGCCAGCGACTGGGCGGCGAAGGCTTCGTTCGATTCGACGACGCCGATGTCGTCCAGCTTGAGGCCGGCCTTGGCCAGCGCCACCTGGGTCGACGGCACCGGGCCGTAGCCCATGATCTCGTTGGGCACGCCGGCGATGCCGTAGGACACCAGGCGCGCGATCGGCTTGTGCCCGGCGGCGGCGGCCTTGGCGGCGTCGGCCAGCACCAGGAAGGCGGCGCCGTCGTTGATGCCCGAGGCGTTGCCGGCGGTGACGGTGCCTGCCTTGTCGAAGGCCGGCTTCATCTTGGCCAGGCCTTCCGCCGTGGTGCTGCCCTTGATGTGCTCGTCGGTGTCGAACACGATGTCACCCTTGCGCGAGGCGATGGTGATGGGGACGATCTGCTCCTTGAAGTAGCCGGCGGCAACGGCCGCGGCGGCACGCTTCTGCGACTCGAGGGCGAACGCGTCCTGGTCCTCGCGGGTGATGCCGTACTTCTTGGCCAGGTTCTCGGCGGTGATGCCCATGTGGCCGACGCCGAACGGATCGGTCAGCGCAGCGACCATCGAGTCGATCATCTTGCTGTCGCCCATGCGCGCGCCGGAGCGCATCGCTGCCGACATGTACACGCCGCGCGACATCGATTCGACGCCGCCGCCGATGGCGAAGTCTGCATCGCCGAGCATGATGGCCTGCGCCGAGCTGACCACGGCCTGCTGGGCGGAGCCGCACAGGCGATTGACGGCGAAGGCCACGGAATCCATCGACATGCCGCCCTGAATGGCGGCAACGCGGGCAACGTAGGGATAGCGCGATTCGGTCGGCACGACGTTGCCGACAGCGGCGAAGGTGACGGCCTTGGGATCGACGCCGGAACGCGCAATCGCTTCCTTGATGACCAGGCCGCCCAGTTCCGCCGGTTCCATGCCGGCCAGGGTGCCGTTGAAGGTGCCTACCGCGGACCGCGCCGCGCTCAGTACGACGACTTCTCTCTTGTCAGCCATTGCAACACTCCTTGTAGAAATCAACTCCCGACCCAGCCGGAAACCCAGACCAGGGCCAGTACCGCCAGACCGAGCACGAGACTGCGCCAGACAAGGCCGATCGTGCTCTGCATGAAATCCGGGTCGGCCTCCTCGCCGAGTCCCAGTTCGGGGCGGTCCCCAGGGCCACCCTCTTCCTGCAGCGCTTCGTGCACCGGCATGCCTAGCCGCACGCCCAGCGCGCCTGCACCGCTGGCCAGAAGTATACCGGTACCGGCTTCCGGCCACCTTACAGCCTGGTTGCGCCAGCAATGCACGGCATCCTCGAAGTCGCCGACCACGGCAAAGGCCGTGGCAGTGAGCCGCAGTGGCAGCCAATCGACGATCTCGAAGGCGCGGCGGGCGAAATCGCCGAAGCGGCCGAACTCGATCTCGCTGCGCCGGCCCCAGTTCTGGTCGAGCGCATGGCAGAGCCGGTAGAACAGCGCCCCGGCGGGACCCAGCACGGCGAAACACATCAGCGGCCCGAAGACGTTGCGATGCGAGCAGACCAGCGCCTGCTCGATGGCCAGGCGCGCCACTTCGGTGCTGGACAGGCGGTCGCCGGCGCGGCCGCGCCATTGCGCCAGCAGTTGGCGCGCCGGGTCCAGCTCGCCGGCCCGCAGCGCGAGCTGGATGTCGGTGAAGTGGTGGCTAAACTGGCGAAAGCCGACGGTGAGGTAGAGCACGCCGACGGCGAGCAGGAAGCCCAGCAGGGGCTGGTAGGCGAGCAGCACGGCATGGAGGAGCGAGAGCAGGGCCGCCGGCAACGCGGCGCCAAGGCCCCAGGCGATGGCCCCATGCGTGGCGCCGCCGTCGTTGAACTTGTCTTCGAGAAAGCCGGCAAGCCGCGCCGTCGGTGCCCGCACCGCGCGATCGACGGGCAGCGCATGCACCTGCTCGAGCACGAGCGCGAAGACGATGGCGAACAGCGTCACGGCACCGCCCCTCCTGCGGCGCCGAACACGGCGCGATGCAGCGTCACCATCATGCCGGCGGTGGCGCCCCAGATGAAATAGCCCTGCCAGGGCATGGCCCAGTACTCGTGGCGCTCACCGCGCACCTCGATGCTCTGCCGCTGGTGGTTGGCCGGATCGAGGAGGAATTCGAGCGGCGGCTCGAACACTTCGGCCACCTCGAAGTCGTCGAGCTTGAGGTTAAGCGGCGGCGTCACGACGCCGACCACGGGCGTGATGACGAAGCCGGTGCCGGTGC
>CAYTFA010000187.1:0-4879 GCA_964436755.1 uncultured Rhodocyclaceae bacterium
CGACATCCGTTCGGGAACCACCATCAGTACCGAAAGGAGGTCCGGGTTGATCGCGGATTTCCAGGTCAGCTCGGCGAAGCGCTCGACGCGCGCCGCGTCGCCGGCAAACTGGGTACGGTCAACCTCGCTCAGCACCCAGTTGCCGGCGCCTGCATACCGCCCGCCCTTGGCATCGCTGATGGAGCGCAGCCGGTAGCCCTCGTCGAATTCGAACACGCGCACCTGCCGCAGCGTGGCATCGGGCAGGACCTCGCGCACATTCACGAAGGAGTGCTCGTCGCGCACCCAGAGCCCGGAGCGAAATTGCTGGGCCACCAGCGAACCCATGGCGTCCAGTCGCAGCTGCTGCGCGATCCGTTCCAGCGGCGGCGCCAGCAGTTCGCCTACCGCCAGCGTGAGAACGGCGAAAACCAGACCGATCTTCGCCAATGCCAGCAGCAGATCGCGCGTGGATAGCCCGGAGGCCCGCAACACGGTGATCTCCGAATGGCGCGCAAGAACCGTCAGTGCATACAGGGTTCCGATCAGCACGCCGATCGGAAACAGTTCGTAGAGACGACCGGGCAGCGTGAGGGTGACATAGGCCAGCGCATGTTGAAGCTGGTAGCCGCCCTTGCCGAGGCTTTCCAGTTCGTGGATCAGGTCGAAGAATGCGAAAAGCATGAGGAAGGCCAGCAGCACCAGTCCGGTGGTGGCATAGATTTCCCGCGCCAGATGGCGCTCGTATATCTTCATCGCCACCGCAGCTTGCCCCAGGCCAAGGGATTCTGTCGCCGGTAGAAAAGCACGATGAGCATCACGAACATCCCCACATGCACCGCCCAGACACCGATGCCGAAACCGAGTCTGCCCTGAACGACCCACGCCTGGCTGACGCTGAGCAGGTTGCTGTAGATCATGTAGGTCAGCAGCGCGAAGATCAGGTTGTTGGTGCGCCCCGCACGCGGGTTGACGAAGGACAGCGGGATCGCCAGCACGGCAAGGTTGAGCGCCGCCAGGGGCAGCCCGATGCGCCAGAGCAGTTCGCCGAGGTTAACCGGCTGCGGGTCGCGCATGAGATCCCACACCGGCTTGGTTCGCGGCGAGTCCTCGAGGCCGCGCGCCTCCTTGGTTTCGATGCGCAGGGCGTAGCGCTCGAAGTCCATCACGCGGTACTCGGCCGTACCGGCCGTCCCTTCATAGCGCCGCCCCTTGTCGAGGACGAGAAAGCGGTCGCCGTTCTGCATCGTTTCCGTATGCCCTTCCGCGGTGGCCATCACGCCCAGCCGGCCCTGCTGAACCGAGCTGATGAACACGTTCTTGACGCGTCCGTCCTCACCGGCCACGCCCTCGACGAAGAACACCCGGTCGGCGGCCGCCGATTCGTTGAATGCGCCGGGCGATACCCGCGCAACGTCATCGCGCTGGTCCATGGTCTGCCTGTAAGCCTCGCTCTGCTGGGTCGCCCAGGGGGCCAGCAACAGCGAAAGGACGGCAATGACGACGACGGGGGGCACGGCAAAGCGCACCACCGGCCGGATCAGTGCCGTCAGCGGAACTCCCGACGACAGCCAGACCACCATCTCGGAATCGCGGTACCAGCGCGACAGGGTCATCAACACGGCGATGAAAACAGTCAGCGACAGCAGCACCGGCAGGTAGCTCACGGCACGGAAGCCAAGCAGGGCAATCACCGCCTCGGAAGCCAGCCTGCCGCCGGCCGCATCGCCCAGCAGCCTGATCAACTGCGTGGTCATCAGGATGGCGAAGAGGGCCACGAATACCCCCGCCGCGGTATGCGTGAACTCCCGGATGGCGGCGCGCTGGAATATCATCGTGGGGGTCCGCTCGCGGCGTCGGCAATTGAGAGAGTCGTATGGGCGATCGCTCCACGCGCGGCGGCGGACCGGAACACCACAACCGTCCGGTCATTCCGGCACTAGCAGGAGAGCGTCTTGGAATTTGAAATTATATGCGGAAGCCCCGCCAAGCAGCCGGCCGGCTGTGTCGTCGCCGGCGTATTCGAGGAAGGCAAGCTGTCGGCGGCGGCCGAGTTGCTGGACAGCGCGGCGAAGAAGTTTCTCGCCGGCATCGTCCGTCGCGGCGACATGAACGGAAAGACCGGAGCCAGCCTGCTGCTGCACGGAGTTCCCGGCATTGCCGCGGAACGCGTACTGCTGGTGGGCCTCGGCAAGCAGCGCGAGTTCGGCGCCAAGGAGTACCGGACGGCCGTCGGCGCGGCGGTGCGCCGGCTCGGTGATGCCGGCGCCAAGGATGCGGCGCTGTACCTGACCGAACTATCCGTCGGCAAGCGCGACGTGGCCTGGAACGTTCGCCAGGCAACACTGGCGGCACAGGATGCACTGTATCGCTTCGACAAACTCAAGTCGAAGAAGGAAGAACAGCGCCGCCGGCTCGCGAAACTCTGCTTCGCCGTGGCGCGCCGCACGGACAAGGCCACTGCCGAGGCGGCACTGGCCGAAGGAGTCGCCATCGCGGCCGGCATGGAACTGGCCCGCGACCTCGGCAACCTGCCCGGCAACATCTGTACGCCGAGCTACCTTGCAGACCAGGCACGCCAGCTCGGCAAAGCGCACCGCCTGGGCGTGGACGTGCTCGACCGTGCGGACATGGAGAAGCTGGGCATGAACACCCTGCTTTCGGTGGCCCGCGGCTCCCATGAACCCCCCAAGTTCATCGTTCTCCGCTACAACGGCGGCGGCTCGGCCAAGCCCGTCGTCCTCGTCGGCAAGGGCATCACCTTCGATTCCGGGGGCATATCGCTGAAGCCCGGCCTCGAGATGGACGAAATGAAGTACGACATGTCGGGTGCCGGCAGCGTGCTTGGCACCCTCAAGGCGGCCGCACTGATGAAGCTGCCGCTGAATGTCGTCGGTGTAATTCCGTCGACGGAGAACATGCCCGGTGGCTCAGCAACCAAGCCGGGGGACGTCGTCACGTCGATGTCGGGACAGACGGTGGAGATACTCAATACCGACGCAGAGGGCCGCCTGATTCTTTGCGACGCACTGACCTATGTGCAGCGCTTCGAGCCGGATTGCGTGGTCGACATAGCGACGCTCACCGGCGCCTGCGTCATCGCCCTGGGGCACGTCGCCACAGGCCTGCTCGCCAATGACGACGAACTCGCGCAGGAACTGCTTGCTGCGGGCGACGATGCGCAGGACAGGGCCTGGCGCCTGCCCCTGTGGGACGACTACCGCGAGCAACTGAAGAGCAACTTCGCCGACATGGCCAACATTGGCGGCCGGCCGGCCGGAACCATCACCGCGGCTTGCTTCCTCTCGCGCTTTGCGGAAGCCTACCGCTGGGGCCACCTCGACATCGCCGGCACCGCCTGGCGTTCCGGCAAGGAAAAGGGCGCCACCGGACGGCCCGTGCCCCTGCTCAGCCACTTCCTGATTGCGCGGGCGAGGCGCGCGTCGAAAGCCGCGGGACGCAAGCGCAAGTGACCCAGGTGCGCTTCCTCCACGGCGCCGGCGACCGAATCCAGGCGGCTGCGGCGTGGCTTGCCATTGCCGCCGCGCAGGGCAGGCAGGTATTGGTATTCGTGCCGCAGCCGGCTCGGGCGGAGCAGCTCGACCGGACGCTATGGACCCAGCCCGCCACCGGATTCGTTGCCCATTGCCGGGCCGGCGATCCGCTCGCCGCCGAAACGCCCATCGTGCTCGCCGGCAACCTCGAGCAGCCCGCCCATGACGCCTGTCTTCTCAACCTTGGCGACGAGGTTCCCCCCGGGTTCAGCCGGTTCCACGAACTGGTCGAGATCGTCAGCGTCGATGAACAGGAGCGCACGCTGGGCCGCGAACGCTTCCGCTTCTACCGTGAGCGGGGCTACCCGCTCGAAGCCAGCGACATCTCGGCCGGGATCAGCTGATGGATGACGAAACCGATCGACTGCTGCAAAAGGCCGACGCGTTGATGCGCCGCAGCCGCGTGTTCATCGCCGGCGCAGGCAAGGCGAGCGCCCCTGCTGCCGAAGCCGAGGACGACTTGCCGGTGCTGACCGAAATCGTCACCGAGCAGGAGGCTGCGCTGGCGACCGCGCCGCCGCACATGCAGCAGCACCTCGATGCCCTGCGCGAAGAAGTATCGCGCTGGCTCGAGCAGGAGCTGCCCGGCGCCGTATTGAAGGTGACCGATGGCTTCGCCGACCAGCTCGTCGGCGAGCTGACCCATCAGGCCGAGAAGAACCTGCTGCCGCGGCTTATCGCGCGACTCGACGGCAGCGCCGCCGACCCCGCATCCGGCGACTGACGTACTAGTCGTGCGGCACGGTCTCGGCGAAAGCCGGCCGCTGCATCAGCTTGTCGTAATGGGCCTGGAGGTTGGGATGCCGCTGTCCCCAGGCAATGGCCGGATGGCGAAACAGCAGGTATCCCAGCGCGCATCCGACGGCAATATCTGCCAGCGACAGGCCGGTACCGTGGCACCACGCCTGGTCGCCAAGTTCGTCGGCCATCGCCTGCAGCGCGGCGTCGATCTTGCCGAATTGTCGATCCATCGCACCCTGGCTGCGTTCGCCATCGGGGCGCCGCGATTCCAGCAATGCCGCCACCGCCGCATCGAGCAGGCCGTCGGCCAGAGCCTCCCAGCGCTTGACGCTGATGCGCTCGCGCCCCGCCGCCGGAATCAGGCGATTGTTGGGGGCCATCATGTCGAGATACTCGGCAATGACGCGCGAGTCGAACAGCGTGCTGTCGTCGTCAAGGACCAGCACCGGCACCTTGCCCAGCGGATTCAGCGTCGGAATCCTCGTGTCCTTTTCCCAGGGCGAGTCGATCGCCAGATCGCAGTCGATCTTCTTTTCCGCCAGAACGATGCGGACCTTTCGGACATAGGGGCTGGTGTAGGTGGCAATCAGCTTCATAGGGAAAAT
>CAYTFA010000188.1:0-4855 GCA_964436755.1 uncultured Rhodocyclaceae bacterium
GCATGTTGAGGATGGGGATGCCCTCGTGGATCGCCTCCTCCTTTTCCCAGGGCGAGGCCTTCATCTCCTCGAAGCCGCTGCGCACGATCACCTTCACGTCCTCGCCGCCCAGGCGACGTGCGGAACGGCAGCAGTCCATCGCCGTATTGCCGCCGCCGAGCACGACGACGCGCTTGGAAATCTTGGAGGTATGGCCGAACGCCACGTTGGCCAGCCACTCGATGCCGATGTGGATGTGCTTGGCGGCCTCCTCGCGCCCGGGGATCGGCGCATCGCGGCCGCGCGGCGCCCCGGTGCCGACGAAGATTGCATCCCAGCCCTCGGCACGCAGGTCGCGCAGGCTGCCCACCCACTGGTTGTAGCGGGTCTCGACGCCCAGGCCGGTGATGTAGCCGCACTCCTCGTCGATGACCTCGTCGGGCAGGCGGAACTTGGGAATCTGGCTGCGCATCATGCCGCCCGGCGCGGCGCGGTCGTCGAATACGGTCACCTGGTAGCCGAGCACGGCGAGGTCGCGCGCCACGGTAAGCGAGGCGGGGCCGGCCCCCACGCAGGCGATGCGCTTGCCGTTCGAATTCGGCGGCGGCTTCGGCAGACGGTCGCGGATGTCATCCTTGAGGTCCGCCGCCACGCGCTTCAGCCGGCAGATGGCAACCGGCTCCTTGTCCACCCGGCCGCGCCGGCACGCCGGCTCGCAGGGACGGTCGCAGACGCGGCCGAGAATCCCGGGGAACACGTTGGAACGCCAGTTGATCATGTAGGCATCCGCGTAGTGCCCTGCGGCGATGAGGCGGATGTACTCGGGAACGGGTGTGTGGGCTGGGCAGGCCCACTGGCAATCCACGACCTTGTGAAAATATTCGTGGCCGCCGATGTTCGTCGGTTTCACGTGCGATCGATCTCCCTCGGTGCGGCGGAGCCGCCCGGCGGCCCGCAGACCCCGCACTTTAGCACCGCGGCGCCGACGACGCACCGATTTGGAGCGGGTTGCCGGGAAATGCCGGGGGCCACAGCCATCAAATGGGACAAGCGGTCATACTTATGACGGGTTGCGAAAAATCCGCTACGCTTGTCACATCTTCCCTATTGTCACCGGTGGTATTTCATGGCCCTGCGCGCGCTCATCTTCGACGTCGACGGAACGCTTGCCAACACCGAACGCGATGGCCATCGGCCGGCGTTCAACGCAGCCTTTGCCGAACTCGGCCTGCCCTGGCACTGGGACGAGGCGTTCTACGGCACCTTGCTCGATATCGCGGGCGGCGCCGAACGCATCCGCCACTATGCCGAACGCTACGATCCGGCGACGGCGGCGCGCGAGGACTTCGCCGACCTGGTGCAGCGCCTGCACGACATCAAGACGCGAAATTACCAGCGCCTGCTGGCCGCCGGCGCGATCCCGCTGCGTGCCGACATCGGCCAGCTCATTTGCGACGCGCGTACGGAAGGCGTGCGCCTGGCGATATCCTCGAGTTCAAAGCTGGAGAACGTGGTGGGCCTGCTGCGCGCCAACCTCGGCCCCAATGCCGACACCTGGTTCGATGCCATCGCTTCGGGCAGCGTCGCCGCGGCGAAGAAGCCCGCGCCCGACATCTACCTGTGGACCCTGCGCCAGCTGAACCTGCCGGCGCGCGATTGCCTGGTCATCGAGGATTCCTCGCACGGACTTCATGCGGCGCTCGCCGCCGGCATACCGACGGTGATCACCGTCAGCGACTACACCCTGCACGAGGATTTCGACGGAGCGCGCATGGTGCTCACCGAAACCGACCGCCTGTCGCTCGACAAGCTGCGGCTCTGGCACGCCACCGCCAGTACGTCCTGAGCGCGACCGCCCTCAGCCGGCGGGACCCCAGCGCACGACCACCGCACCCCACACGTAGCCGATGCCGGCCGCGATGGCGACCATGAGGTCGCCGTCGGCAAGCCGGCCCTGCTTCAGGCCCTCGTGGATGGACAGCATCAGGTCGACCTGGCCGATGTGGCCGTAGTCTTCGAGATACACCGACTGGTCTTCCTTGAGCCCCAGCGTCTCGAGCAGCCCCGCGTGCATCGAGCGCTTGAAGTGGAGCACGTTGAGGAAATCGATGTCGGCCCGCGTGCGACCTCCGCTCTTGGCCAGCGCCTTGTCGATGCAGGCCAGCCAGTTGGGCATCGACACCTCGTTGAGCCGGTTCTTCATGTGCTCGACGTCGAAGACCCGCAGCGACAGGTTGCCGTGCTCGCGCAGCTTTGACAGTTCGGCGTCGGGCAGCGACTCGATCGGGTGCTCGGTGCCGCCGTACCAGACGCCGACGTCGCGCGCCAGCGAACCGTCCGTGATGATGTGGCTGCCCAGCACGAGGTTGCGGTCCATGTCCTTGCGCATGATCAGCGCCCCGGCCCCGGCGGCGAGGTCGAACATGAAGGACACGCCGGGATCGGTGAAGTCGATGAGGTCGCCGTTACGGTAGCCGCCGACGATCATCACCGTGGATATCTCCGGATCGCCGATCATCATGTCCTTGGCGATCTTGATGGCCGCCACCGTGGTGTTGCAGCGCTGCTGGATGTCGATGCCCCAGGCGCGGTGGGCGCCGATGCGCTCCTGGATGTAGATGGCCGACGTGGTGAGGGGAAACTCCTTCCATTCCTCGCCCATGCAAAGGATCAGGTCGATCTCCAGCGGGTCGATGCCGGTCCGTGCAATGGCGTCAAGCGCGGCGCGCGCACCCATCTCCTGCGTGCCGTCCTCGGGCCCCGGCACCGACTTGCGCACGATGCCCAGTTTGTCGCGCACGGCCGCCTCGCTCCACTGGCCGCCGGTTGCCACCGCGATGTCTGCTGCGCTCATGTGGCTATCGGGCAGATAGATGCCGTAGCCGAGAATTCCGATACCGCTCATTTCCGTCAAGCCTCCGTCTTCGCCGCCAGCTTCGCTTCCAGGTTGCGCACCAGCACCAGCGCCTCGCCGTCGCAGACGACGCGGCCGTCAGCGGCCGCCACGCGGGTCGCCAGATTCACCAGTTCCTTGTCCGCGCGCAGGCGCGTGATGGTCACCGTCGCCGTCAGCGCCTCGCCGGGATGGGCGGCCGACGGGTAGCGCAATAGCTGCTTCATCCAGCCAGTGCCGCGTCCGGGCAGGCGGGTGCCGAGCAGGTCAGAGAACATTCCGGCCAGCAGCGGCCAGGGCACGATGCGGCGCTTGAAGCCGCGCATCCGCGCTTCCGCATCGTCGCGGAAGATCGGATTGCGGTCGCCGGTCAGATCGCCGTATTCGTCGAGGTCTGCGCTGCCGAAGGTACGCGTGCTGCTGGCGCTCATGCCGGGTCGCAGGCCGTACAGCTCTGCATCGCCCGGCTCCGCGGGATACGCTGCGGGACCGACGCTGGGCAGGGCCGCCGTCGGCGCTACCACGCGACAACGGCCGGTCGCCGTGACCGTCACCGCCCCGCCGCTACCGCCCTTGCCGATCTCGGTCGCGATGTCGATGACGCCGTCCGCCTCGACCTCGCTGCGGAGCGCGACGTCGATCCGATCGCCAACGTAGGTCGGTGCCGGAAACATCAGCGACTGCTCGAGCTGGACCACACCGGGTCCGACCTGCTCGGTCAGCGCCTTGCAGATGCAACTGTAGAGCATCATGCCGTGGGCGACCGTGGCGCCGAAGTGGCTCCTGGCAGCGAAGTCCGGATCGCAGTGGATAGGGTTGTCGTCGTGGCTCAGCCTGGCGAAGCGGTCGAAATCGTCCTGCAGCAGCACGCGGCGGTAGGTGCTCGGCAGCGTCATGCCTTGTCTCCGAGTTCGGCACGCAGTCTGGGCTTGTCGACCTTGCCGGCGGCATTGCGCGGCAGGGCGGGCACGAACTGCACGTGCTTGGGCGCCTTGAAGCTGGCCAGCTTTTCCTTGCAGTAGGCGACCACCTGTTCGGCCGTAAGCTGCGCGCCGGGCTTCACGGCGACGATGGCTTTGCCCACCTCGCCCCACTTCGCATCGTGCACGCCGATGACGGCGGCCTCGGCAACGCCGTCGATCTGGAAGATGACGTTTTCGACTTCCGCCGGATAGACGTTCTCGCCACCCGAGATGTACATGTCCTTGGAGCGGTCGACCACGTAGAAATCGCCGTCGTCATCGTAATAGACGATGTCGCCGGTGCACAACCAGCCGTCCTCGTAGGACTTCGCGGTAGCCTCCGGGTTGTTCCAGTAGCCCGGCGTGATGCCCGGGCCGCGCAGCAGCATCTCGCCGCGCTGGCTGGCGCCGAGCGCCTTGCGCGTCTGCGTGTCGACGACGCGCACCTCGACGAACATCACCGGTTTGCCCACGGTGCCGACCTTCTTGCGCGCGGTGGCCTCGTCGGTGAGGAAGACCGTCGGTCCGGTCTCGGTCATGCCGAAGCCGAAGCAGATCGTCACGCCCTTGGCCAGGTAGGCTTCGAGCAGTACCTTGGGCACCGGCGCGCCACCGGCGGCCCAGCTGCGCACGCGCGAGAAATCGGCGCTGGCGAAGCGCGGATGCTGGCTGAGGAACAGGTAGATGGCCGGCACGCCGAACATCACCGTGGCCTCCTTCTCCAGCAGCTCCATGGTCTTGTCCACGTCGAACTGGCGCATGATCAGCGTGGTGGCGCCGAGCATGAGCAGGGGATTCATGTACAGATTGAGGCCGCCGGTATGGAAGTACGGCAGCACGGAAAGCATCACGTCCTCGTGCCGCAGTCCGGCATGGATCGTATTGTTCAACGCGTTGGCGACGGCCATGCCCCAGGTCTGCGGCACGCCCTTGGGCTTGCCGGTGCTGCCCGCGGTATAAAGCAGGTACCAGACGTCGTCATCGCCGCGCCCGGGCATCTCGACGGTGGCGCCCGACATAT
>CAYTFA010000189.1:0-4853 GCA_964436755.1 uncultured Rhodocyclaceae bacterium
CGCCTTCCTGCAGACCGTGCTCAACCAGCCGGCCGCCGGCCTGCGTGCCGTCATTGCCCCTTTCTACGACCGGCAGCTCGAAGAATTCCGCATCGGCTTCACCAAGCGCGACGACAACGACGTGCTGCACGGCGTGGTCTGGCCGCTGCTCGAGCACGAGGACGAAAACAGCGATGCCGTCGCCCAGATCGAGGCCACGTTGCGCGAAGCCGGCGTCAACGCCGTCGTCGCCCTCGACCAGCGCTTTCCGCTCGAGTTCTGCGACGACTGTGGCGCGCCGCTGTATCCCAACCCCGAGGGCGAACCGGTGCACGCCGAACTCCCCGAGGAACACACGGAAGCCGCCCCGCGCCACCTGCATTGAGCGGCGCGCCGCGCCCGGCGCGGCTTACAGGCAGTAGGGACGCGCGTCAATGCCGGGATCGCGACCGGCCATCGCATCCGCTAGCAGGCGCGCCGAACCGCAGGCCAGCGTCCAGCCCAGGGTGCCGTGCCCGGTGTTGAGCCAGAGCCCGTTCAGATCGCCACCCAGGCCGCAGACAAAGGGCACGTTGCCCGGCGTGGACGGGCGCAAGCCGGCCCAGAATTCGACTTCGCCCGCCGTCCGCACTTCGGGGAACACCTCCTCGATGCGGCGCACCAGCGCCTGGCAGCGCGTGGCATTGAGCGCCATGTCGTAGCCGGCGAACTCGGCCGTGCCGGCCACGCGCAGGCGCGCGCCGAGCCGGGAGATCACGATCTTGCAGCCGTCGTCGGTGAGGCTCACGGTCGGTGCCGGCGATCCCTCCGCCAGCGGCAGCGTCGCCGAGTAGCCCTTGGCCGGATACACCGGCAGGCGCACGCCCAGCGGCCGCAGCAGGAGGGGCGAATAGCTGCCCAGCGCCACCACGGTCGCGTCGGCGGCGAGCAGTTCCCCATCCTCGAGGCGCACGCCGAGGACGCGGCCGCCCTCGCGCACCAGACCCGCCACCGTCGCGCCGTAACGAAACACCACGCCGTGTCCCGTGGCATGGCGCGCGAGTTCCTCGGTGAAACGCCGCGCATCGCCGGATTCGTCGCCCGCGGTGTAGGTTCCGCCGACCACGGGGGCGCGCGAAGCCGCCAGCGCCGGCTCGATAGCCAGGCATTCGGCTGCCGTCTTCGGCACACGCTCGCAGCCGAACTCGCGCATCAGCGCCGCCTGCGGCAGCGCCCGCTCGAACTCGCCGGCATCGGTGTAGAAGTGCAGGATGCCGCGTTCGAGCTGGTCGTACTCGAGCCCCAGTTGCCCGCGCAGGGCCTGCAGCGCGGTACGGCTGGCGAGGCCCAGCGCAACGATGGCGCGGATGTTGGCGCGCGCGCGCGCTGCCGTGCATTCGCGCAGGAAGCGCAGGCCCCACGCCCACTGCGCCGGATCGGCACGCAGGCGCCAGAGCAGCGGCGCGTCCTCACGGCCCAGCCAGCGCAGGGCCTTGCCCGGCGCCGACGGATTGGCCCAGGGTTCGGCATGGCTGACGGAGATCTGGCCGCCGTTGGCAAAGCTGGTTTCGCGCGCCGGCGCCGGCTGGCGCTCGACCACGGTGACGTCGTGGCCATCTGCCGCGAGGTACCACGCGCTGGCAATGCCGACGACCCCGGCGCCAAGGACGATTACACGCATCGCCGCTGCCCGAACTTTTTGCCGCCGGGCTCTATCTGAGAACGCATGGAGGCGATTATAGTCAGCGCCGGGAGGCCCACTTGAGCGACAAACCGAAGATCACGCGCAGCGACGACGAATGGCGTGCGCTGCTGACGCCGATGCAGTACCACGTGGCGCGCGAGAAGGGCACCGAGCGCGCCTTTACGGGTGCCTACTGGGACAACAAGGCGGCCGGCACCTACCGCTGCATCGGCTGCGGTGAGCCGCTGTTCGGCTCCGCCGCCAAGTACGACTCCGGTTGCGGCTGGCCGAGCTTCACCGCACCGCTCGCCGGCGACGCCGTGGCCGAGCATGACGACCGCAGCCACTTCATGCGCCGCACGGAGGTCGTCTGCAGCCGCTGCGGCTCCCACCTCGGCCATGTCTTCGAGGACGGTCCGGCGCCGACGGGCCTGCGCTACTGCATCAATTCCGCCTCGCTGGCCTTCGCCGGCGGCGATGCCAAGGACGGGGCGGAGAAGGGCTGAGCCAAGGTCCGCTCCCGCGCCTCCGTATAATTCCGCCCATGAAATTCCTCTTCGACCTGTTCCCGGTCATCCTGTTCTTCGCTGCCTTCAAGGCCTTCGACATCTTCGTCGCCACCGGAGTCGTCATCGTCGCCACCGCAGGCCAGATCGCCTGGGTATGGCACCGCCACCGCAAGGTGGACACCATGCTCTGGGTCAGCCTGGCCCTGGTCGTGGTGTTCGGCGGGGCGACGCTGCTGCTGCGCGACGAAACCTTCATCAAGTGGAAGCCGACGGTGCTCTACTGGCTGTTCGCCGTCGTGCTTTTTTGCTCGGCGCGCTTCTTCCGCCGCAACCTGATCCGCGCCATGCTCGAAGCGCAGGTGACCCTGCCCGAGCCCCTGTGGGTGCGCCTCAACCTGGCCTGGGTGCTGTTCTTCGCGGCCATGGGCGTGCTCAACCTGTGGGTGGCCTTCAACTTCAGCACCGACACCTGGGTCAACTTCAAGCTGTTCGGCGGCATGGGCCTGATGGTGGCCTTCATCATCGGCCAGGGCATGGTCCTGGCCCGTTACATGCCGGAGGAAAAGTAGTGCTCTACGCCATCATCGGCGAAGACCAGGCCGACAGCCTGCCGCGCCGCCTGGCCAGCCGGCCGGCGCACCTGGCACGCCTAAACGAACTCGAAGCCGCCGGGCGCCTGGTGCTCGCCGGCCCCTTCCCCGCCATCGACAGCCCGGACCCGGGACCCGCCGGCTTTGCCGGCAGCCTGATCGTGGCCGAATTCGACTCGCTCGACGACGCCCGGGCCTGGGCCGACGACGACCCCTACGTCGCCGCCGGCGTCTATGCCAGGGTCACGGTGCGCCCCTTCCGCCAGGCCCTGCCCCGATCATGAGCGTCGCGGACGCCATGCGCGCCAGCCTCGCCGCGCTCGAACCCCTTGCCATCGAGATCATCGACGACTCGGCCAAGCACGCCGGCCATGCCGGCGCGCGCAGCGGCGGCGGCCACTACCGCCTGCGCATCGTCTCGCCCCGCTTCGCCGGCCGGCGCACGATGGAGCGCCACCGCATGGTGTATGATGCGCTCGGCCCGCTGATGCGCCGCGAGATTCATGCCCTCAGCATCGACGCGAAGGCCCCCGAAGAAGACTGATCCCCTCCGAACCCTACTCCAGCCAGGACAAACGATGAACCGTTCACTCCGCCATTCCCTGCTCCTCGCCTGCGCCCTTTCGCTCGGTGCCGCCCCCGCGTTCGCCCAGAAGAAGGACAAGGCCGACACCTTCGCCACCGTCAATGGCAAGGCCGTGCCCAAGCTGCGCGCCGACGCCCTGATGGCCGGACAGCTCGCCCAGGGCCAGGCCGACAGCCCCGAGCTGCGCCAGGCGGTGACTGAAGAGCTGGTGCGCCGCGAGGTGCTGACCCAGGAAGCCGTGAAGAAGGGCTTCGACAAGAAGCCCGAAGTGCAGGCCCAGTTCGAGCTGTCGCGCCAGGGCGTGCTGATCAACGCCTACCTGAGCGACTGGGTGCGCAGCCACCCGGTCACCGACGAGCAGATCAAGAAGGAATACGACGAGATCAAGGCCAAGCTCGGCAACAAGGAATACAAGGCGCGCCACATCCTGGTCGAGACCGAAGACGAGGCAAAGGGCCTGATCGAGAAGCTCAAGAAGGGCGAGAAGATCGAGGACCTGGCCAAGGTCTCCAAGGACCCCGGCTCCAAGGAGCGCGGCGGCGACCTCGGCTGGGCCAACCCGGCGGCCTTCGTCGCGCCGTTCTCGGCCGCGATGGTCAAGCTCGAGAAGGGCAAGTTCACCGAGGCCCCGGTGAAGAGCGATTTCGGCTGGCACGTGATCCTGCTCGATGACGTGCGCGAACTCAAGCTGCCGCCCATGGAGGACGCCAAGGCGCAGCTCAGCCAGCAACTCCAGAACCGCGCCGTGCAGAAGCACATCGAGGAACTGCGCGCCAAGGCCAAGGTCGAGTAGCCTCGCTGCACATCAAACAAGAACGGGAGCCTCGGCTCCCGTTCTTGTTTGTGAGGCTCCGACCTTCCGATCAGGGAAGTGTCGCGTCACGCGCAGGCAGATGGCCGGCATTGATTCGAATTTGCATGAAATGATCAACACATGAATCAGCATTCCGTTTGGAGCAATCGCTACCTTGCCGCGGGCGACGACTATCTCTTTGGCGTATCGCCAAACCGCTTTCTCCTGAATCGAGCAAACCAGTTAGCGCAAGGCCGAACCGCGCTTAGCGTAGCCGACGGGGAAGGACGCAACTCGGTCTGGCTTGCAGAACAGGGACTGGACGTTACGGCCGTCGAGATCACCGAAGTTGCGGTCGCAAAGGCCAGGAAGCTAGCTGCCGGCAGGAATGTAAATGTCCGTTTTGAGGTCGGCGACATTCTTGCAGCGGACTGGCCGCCGGCCAGGCACCATAACGCCTACGACTGGGTAATCGGCATCTTCATCCAGTTTGCCGGTCCCACGGAGCGGGTGCGGCAAATGACCAATCTGAAATGGGTGACGCGCCCCGGTGGCCGCATCCTTCTGCAAGGCTATACCCCCAAGCAGCTCGACTACAAGACCGGGGGACCTTCAGAGCTTGGGAATCTGTATACCGCCGAAATCCTTCAGTCCCTCTTTTCCGACTGGGAAATTGAAGAGCTTGTCGAATACGAAGATGAAATTCACGAAGGCTTGGGCCACAGCGGGCGAT
>CAYTFA010000190.1:0-4846 GCA_964436755.1 uncultured Rhodocyclaceae bacterium
GCCTGCGCCGCCGTGGTGGCCGGCATCCGCCGCGGCCTGCTCGACTCGCCGGTGCGCGTGGCCACGCGCGGCGGCGAGCTGGCCATCGCCTGGGACGGCGGCGTCGGAGCGGTGTACATGACCGGCCCCGCGGCCACCGTATTCGTCGCTGAAATCGATCTGCCCGACCACCTCACGAACCGGACTCCGACATGAACGCAGAAGACGTCGCCCGCTACCTCCACGACCATCCCGAGTTCTTCGACCAGTATGCCGACATGCTGGCGCTGGTGACGCTGCCCGATCCGCATACGGGCCGTGCCATTTCGATCACCGAGAAGCAGCTGTTCAACCTGCGCGAGAAGGTGCGCACGCTGGAAGCCAAGCTGGTCGAGTTGATCGGGTTCGGCGAGGAGAACGACGCGATCTCGGCCAAGGTCCATGCGCTGGCGGTGGCGCTGGCGGCCGCACCGGACCGCGGTGCCGTCATTCGCGCGCTGTATTCACACCTTGGCGGCGCCTTCGCCGTGCCCCACGTTACCGTGCGCCTGTGGGGCGCGGGCAGCGGCAGCGGCCACGAGTTCGATCCCGTCGCCGATGCCGCGCGCGCCTTTGCGTCCGGCCTCGAGCGCCCCTACTGCGGGGCGGCGGGCGGCCAGGAGGCGGCGGCATGGTTCGGCGAATCGGCGACGCACCTGCGCTCGATGGCCCAGGTTCCGCTGCGCGATACGGGCGGTGCCAGCTTCGGCCTGCTGGTGATGGCGAGCGAGGAGCCGCATCGCTTCTACCCGGAACTCGGCACGCTGTATCTCGAGCGCATCGGCGAAATGGCCTCGGCCGCGCTGCTGCGCGTGGCCGCCGATGGCTGAGGGCTCGATCGCCCGCTTTCTCGACGAGCTGGCCGTTCAGCGGCGCGCCAGCCCGCACACGATCGAAGCCTACCGCCGCGACCTCGCGCGCTTCGATACCCTTCTGCCCGGCGCGGCGCCCGAGTCCCTGCAGGCACCGCAGCTGCGCCGCGCCCTCATGCAGTTGCACGCGCAGAACCTGGCGCCGCGCTCGATCGCGCGCATCCTCTCCGCCTGGCGCAGTTATTTCGCGTGGCTGGCGCGGCGCGGTGTCATCGCGCTGAACCCGGCCGACGGATTGCGCGCGCCGAAGCGGCCGCGCACGCTGCCCAAGGCGCTTGGACTCGACCAGGCCGCCGCCCTGCTCGACGGGCCGGCGCGCGGCGACCCGGATGATCCGCTGCAGGCGCGCGATGCGGCGATGTTCGAGCTGTTCTATTCGTCGGGCCTGCGCCTGTCCGAACTGGTATCGCTCGACTGGCCGGGCGGGCTCGATCTGGCGGCGGGTGAGGTGACCGTCGTCGGCAAGCGCAGCAAGACGCGCGTCGTGCCGGTCGGCGACAAGGCCCGGTCGGCGCTGACGGACTGGCTGGCGCTGCGTCCGCAGTTCGAGGGCGCGGAAGCGTCTCCGGCGCTGTTTCTCGGCCGCTACGGAACGCGGCTGACGCCGCGGCAGGTTCGCGCGCGCCTGGCGCTTTGGGCCCAGCGCCAGGGCGTCGGCGTCCATGTCCATCCGCACATGCTGCGCCATTCCTTTGCTTCGCATGTGCTGCAGTCGTCGGGCGATCTGCGCGCGGTGCAGGAAATGCTGGGCCACGCGAGCATTTCGGCCACCCAGATCTACACGCATCTGGATTTCCAGCACCTGGCGAAAATCTATGACAGCGCCCACCCGCGGGCCAAGGGCAAATAGGCGGCGGATTTCCGCACGCGAAGCCGGACGACGCAAGTGAAAAAGGCCCTCCCGAAGGAGAGCCTTGGAATCTTTGGTGGGTCGGGCGAGACTCGAACTCGCGACCAACGGATTAAAAGTCCGCTGCTCTACCGACTGAGCTACCGACCCCCCGCGGAAGGGCGCGAATCGTACCGGCCTTCCATTGCACTGTCAAACCTGATCGCACCGATTGCACTGTCCGCGGATGCCGGCCGGACTCGCCGTTGCGGTGGCGAAAAAAAACGCAACCTGACACAGGCTGCGTTTAATCCGCTCCTTAAAGGAGGGTGGAGGAGACAGACACCAGTAGATGCCGCGACTGCACCATCTACTGCGACTGGGTGAAATTGTTCCACATCGATTGTTGCAATGCAAGATATTTTTCGAGCTGGGCGAGAAATATTTCACGGGGTCCACGAATGGCCCAGAATCAAGTCTATTTCGTTGAAAATAAACGTACTCTATTTGCCGGGCGATAGCGGCCGGCGATACCGGGAAGACCCCCTTGTCATTTACCGGGTTGGCGCCGGGCTGTGGATATTGCGGCGCGAAAACGCCGCGCAGGCGGCGGCGGCTAGAATCGCCCCGCCGGATTGAGGAGATTGCGCGTCATGGAATGCACGGTACGTTGGCACGACGGGATGAGTTTTGTGGCGGAAACGGGCAGCGGCCACCTGGTCGCGATGGATGGGGCGCCCGAGGCCGGCGGCCGCAACCTGGCGCCGCGACCGATGGAGCTGGTGCTGGCGGGAACCGGCGGTTGCACGGCATTCGACATCGTCCTCATCCTCAAGCGTGGCCGCCACGATGTCCGCGACTGCGAGGTGAAGCTGCAGGCGGAGCGTGCGGAAACCGATCCCAAGGTATTCACGCGGATCAACATGCACTTCCGCGTGAGCGGAAGGGGTCTCAAGGCGGAGGCCGTGGAGCGGGCGGTGAAGCTGTCGGCCGAAAAATACTGTTCCGCGTCGATCATGCTCGGCAAGACTGCCGAGATCACCCACAGCTTCGAGGTCGTCGAGGTCTAGTCAGACGTAGTACGAGGTTCGCGTCATCAGGCGCGACGACCATTTCATCGCGGTGCGCGCCACCTCGGGCAGTTCGCGTGCGCCCTGCGCAACCGCGGTTTCGGCATGGCGCATCTCGTCGGACTTCATCCGGTCGAGTATTTCCCTGGATTTGCCGTCGTGCGCCGGAAGCTGTCGCAGGTGGCTCTCGATGTGGCCTTCGACCTGGCGCTCGGTCTCCGCCAGAAAGCCGAGGTTCCATGCATCGCCCAGCTTTCCCGCCAGCACGCCCAGAGCCAGCGATCCTGCGTACCAGAGCGGATTGAGCAGGCTCTTGCGCCCGCCAAGTTCGGCAATCCGCGTCTCGGTCCAGTTGAGGTGCTCGGTTTCCTCCCACGCCGCCTGCGCCAGCGCCTTGCGTACGTTCGGGTCGCGCGAGGTCAGCGACTGGCCCTGATACAGGGCCTGGGCGCAGATCTCGCCGCAGTGGTTGATGCGCATCAGGGCGGCGACGTGCTGGCGCTCCGCCGGCGTCATGTCCGCTTCGGGCAGCTCGGCGCCGGGCACCGGCCTGCTCGTCGGCGCCGGGGCGAACAGCGTACGCAGCGCCTTGTCGAATTCCACGATGGCCTGGTCGAGCATGCCTGTCACCTCCTAGATGGCATTGGGGTGCTTGCCCAGGCGCAACGCGTTGCGGCCTTCGTCGGCACTGAAGATGGCGTTGCCCTTTGGGCAGAAAAGGTCGCGGCTTAGCGCCGCATGGTGACGGTTGACTGGCTTGTTCTCGATCGGCCGCCAATCGACGTGTGCGGCGCGCGACTTGGTCCAGCTGGCGTTGTCGGTGCGCCCCGTCGCGTAGTGCTTCCAACTTCCCTCCTTGCAGCGAATGCCCTCGAAGCTGACATTGGTGGCACCGCCGCCGGTCTTCACGACGAGAACGTAATGAACAACACCGTCCTTGCCAACCGACAGCGAACTAGCGTCAATGTAGTACTTGTTGGTGGCCACCGCGCTGACGTAGAACTCAATCAGGTTCTCTTCCTTGGGAAAGGGCGGCAACTGGACCTCGAGTTCCTGCCACGGGGTCTCGTCCACCTCGACGGTTCCGGTCGCCTGATGCCGGCCATAGGACGGGCCGAGCGGGCCGGATTGCGCGGCAGCGCCAAGCGCCACGAAGGCCGACAAAAACACCAGCGCGAACCTCATTTGGCCTCCCCGCTCGTCTCGCTCTCCCAGCGCGGCACGCGCTCGTGCGCGTGGGCGAAGAGCAGGCGCGACAGTTCGACCAGGGCCGCTTCGTAAACCCCGCGCTTGAATTCGATGACGCTATCGAGCGGCACCCAGTAGCTGTTCCAGCGCCAGGCGTCGAACTCCGGCTTGTCGCTGGCGCGCAGGCTGATGTCGCTGTCGCGGCCGACCAGCCGCACCAGGTACCAGATCTGCTTCTGGCCCCGGTAGGTGCTGCGCCATTCGCGGCGTATCCACTGCTTCGGCACCTCGTAGCGCAGCCAGTCGCGGGTACGGCCGATGATCCGTACATGCTCGGGGCGGAGCCCCGTCTCCTCGTGCAGTTCGCGCAGCATTGCCTGCTCGGGCGATTCCCCCTTCTTGATGCCACCCTGCGGGAATTGCCAGGAATGCTCTCGAATCCGCTTGCCCCAGAAGACCTCGTTGCGGCTGTTGACCAGGACGATGCCGACGTTCGGGCGAAAGCCTTCACGATCGAGCATGATGCAAATTCCAATGATTGACTGATGAATATTCTTTCACATTAGCCCGCCTCTGCAAAGCAGTCCGGGCGGACGACTGCGCCGGGTAAAATGCGCGCTTTCCGCCTTCCCGACCCAAGCCATGCGCGCCAGCCAGTTCCACGTCGCCACCCTCAAGGAAGCCCCTGCCGATGCCGAGGTGGTCTCCCACAAATTGATGATCCGCGCGGGCATGATCCGCAAGCTGGCGGGGGGCATCTATACCTACATGCCGATGGGCCTGCGGGTGATCCGCAAGATCGAAGCCATCATTCGCGAGGAGATGAACCGTGCCGGCGCGGTCGAGCTGCTGATGCCGGTGGTGCAGCC
>CAYTFA010000191.1:0-4845 GCA_964436755.1 uncultured Rhodocyclaceae bacterium
GGCATCGACCGCCTGTTCTGCATCGGCGAGCTGGCGACGGCGGCGGCACACAACTTCGGTGAGGGCGGCCGGCATTTCGCCCGGGCCGAGGAGCTGAACAAGGCGCTCCTGGCCGAGCTGGACCCGCACACGACCGTGCTGGTCAAGGGATCGCGCTTCATGAAGATGGAGCGCGTGGTGGAAGCCATCATCAAAAAGGAAGGCGCCTGATGCTGCTCGAACTTGCACAGTGGCTGGCCAGGGATTTTCGCGGTTTCAACGTCTTCGGCTACATCACGCTGCGCGCGGTGCTGGCGACGATGACGGCGCTGTCGATTTCCTTCGTCTTCGGTCCGGCCGTGATCCGCTGGCTGACGGAAAAGAAGATCGGTCAGGCGGTGCGCAGCGACGGGCCGCAGACGCATCTGGTCAAGGCGGGCACGCCGACCATGGGCGGCGCGCTGATTCTCATCTCGCTCGGCGTGTCGACCCTGTTGTGGGCCGATCTGTCCAATCGCTTCGTCTGGATCGTGCTGGTTGTGACACTGGGCTTCGGCGCCGTGGGCTGGGTCGACGACTGGCGCAAGGTCGTCTATCGGGATCCGGCCGGCCTGTCGGCGAAGGCAAAGTTCTTCTGGCAGTCGCTGATCGGCATCGTCGCAGCGATCTATCTGGCCTTCTCGATCTCGGCGCCGAACAACGAGAAGGTGATCGAACTGGTCATCCAGTGGGTGGGCAGCGGATTCACGCTCGAGCTGCCAAGCAAGACCGCACTCATCGTGCCCTTCTTCAAGACCGTCTCCTACCCGCTTGGGATGGTCGGCTTCATCGTCCTGTCCTACCTCGTCATCGTCGGCAGCAGCAACGCGGTGAACCTCACCGACGGCCTGGATGGCCTGGCCATCATGCCGACGGTGCTGGTCGGCGCCGCGCTCGGCATCTTCACCTACGTGGCCGGCAATGCCGTGTACTCGAAATACCTGCTGATGCCCTACATTCCGGGCGCCGGCGAGCTGACCGTGTTCTGCGGCGCGCTGGCCGGGGCGGGGCTGGGCTTCCTCTGGTTCAACGCCTATCCGGCCGAGGTGTTCATGGGCGACGTCGGTGCCCTGGCGCTGGGAGCTGCGCTGGGCGCGGTGGCCATCGTCGCCCGACAGGAAATCGTTCTGTTCATCATGGGCGGCGTATTCGTCGCCGAGACGCTCTCCGTGATGCTGCAGGTGAGCTGGTTCAAGTACACGAAGCGGAAATACGGCGAAGGTCGGCGCATCCTGCGCATGGCGCCGCTGCACCACCATTTCGAGCAGACCGGCTGGAAGGAGACGCAGGTCGTGGTCCGCTTCTGGATCATCACCATCCTGCTCGTGCTGTTCGGCCTGTCGACACTGAAGATCCGGTGATGGAACTGCGCGGCAGGCATGTACTGGTCCTCGGCCTCGGCGAATCGGGCCTCGCCGCCGCGCTTTGGTGCCTGCGCTGCGGCGCACGCGTGGACGTCGCCGACACGCGCGAGGCACCGCCCTTCCTGGGGGAATTGCGGCGCCGCGGGGCGGCAGCCGGCTTCCGCTGCGGGCCGCTGGGCGAAGGCTTCGACAAGTCGTGGCTGTCCGGCGTCGACCTGCTGGTGCTCTCGCCTGGCTTGTCCGGCGGGCTCATGGCCGTGATCCATGCGCGGGCTGCGGGAATTCCGGTGGTGGGCGAGATCGAACTGTTCGCCTGGGCGCTGCGCGACCCGGCGATCGGCGGCGCGACGCCGCCACCGGTGCTGGCCGTCACGGGTACCAACGGCAAGACCACCACCACTGCGCTGACCGGCCACCTGCTGGTGGCGACGGGCAAGGTGACGGGCATTGCCGGGAACATCTCGCCGGCCGCGCTGGCGGCCCTGATGGATGCGCAGGACGCGGGACGACTGCCGCAGGTATGGGTGCTCGAACTGTCGAGCTTCCAGCTCGAAACCACCGAAACCCTCTACCCCGCGGCGGCAACGGTACTGAACATTTCCGACGACCACCTCGACCGCTATATCGACCTCGACGAATACGCGTCGGTCAAGGCCCGCATCTTCCAGAGCGCGGACGGCGCCCCCGGCGTGCAGGTGCTGAACCGTGACGATCCGCGGGTCTGTCGCATGGTGCGCCCCGATCGCGAGATCATCAGCTTCGGCCTTGGGGCCCCTGCGGCGGCGGAGGACTTCGGCCTGCGGCAGAAGGATGGCGGGACCTGGCTGGTGCAGGGCGAGCGGTTTCTGCTGCCGGTGTCGCAACTTCCCCTGGCCGGGTTGCACAACGCCGCCAACGCGATGGCGGCGCTGGCCCTTTGCGTCGGCCTGGGCTTCGAGGCCACGGCGCTGCTGCCGGCGCTGCGCAGTTTCCGCGGCCTGCCGCACCGGGTGGAAAAGGTGGCGGAGATCGACGGCGTGTCGTGGTACGACGACTCGAAGGGGACCAATGTCGGTGCCACCGTGGCGGCGCTGGCCGGCCTGGGCGGCCAGGATGGCCGCAAGGTCGTGGTAATCCTCGGCGGCGACGGCAAGCAACAGGATTTCTCGCCCCTGCGCGACGCGGTCGGCCGCCATGCGCGCGGCGCAATCCTGATCGGACGCGACGGGCCACTGATCGGCAGGGCAATCGCGGGTGCCGGCGTCGCCCTTGAGCGCGCGGCCGACCTGGAGTCGGCGGTCCGCTGCGCGCGCACGCTGGCGCGGCCGGGCGATGCCGTGCTGCTCTCGCCGGCCTGCGCCAGCTTCGACATGTTCCGCAACTACGAGCACCGTGCCCAGGTCTTCGTCGCCGCCGTGCGTGCCCTGGAGCAGGCGCAATGAACCGGGCGTATGCCGCGCCGCCGCGTACGCCGGCCGAGCTCGATGCGCTGCTGTTGTGGCCGGCGCTGGCGCTGCTGCTGATGGGGCTGGTGATGGTCTATTCGGCGTCGATCGCCACCGCGGAAGGCAGCCGCTTCACCGGCAACCAGTCGATGTACTTTCTCGTGCGTCACGGCGTGTTCCTCAGCGTCGGGCTCGTCGCCGGCGTGATGGCCTTCCAGATTCCCCTGCGCCTGTGGCAGCAGGCGGCGCCCTGGCTGTTCGTAGGCGGCGTCGCGCTGCTGGTGCTGGTGCTGATCCCCCACGTTGGCCGCTCCGTGAATGGTGCGCAGCGCTGGATCGGCCTCGGCCCGATCAACCTGCAGCCTTCGGAGCTGATGAAGCTCGCCGCCGTGCTGTATGCCGCCGACTACACGGCGCGCAAGCTCGACGACATGGCGAGCTTCCGCAAGGGCTTCGTCCCCATGGCCGTGGTGATGGTGCTCGTCGGTGCCCTGCTGCTGCGCGAGCCGGACTTCGGCGCGTTCGTCGTCATCGTCGCGATCGCCGTCGGCATCCTCTTCCTTGGCGGCATCAACGCCCGGCTGTTCGGCGGCCTCATCGTCATCATGGCGATCGCCTTCGTCATCCTGATCTGGTCGTCGCCCTACCGGCGCGAGCGCATCTTCGGCTTCATGGATCCGTGGCAGGACGCCTTCGGCAAGGGCTACCAGCTTTCCCACGCGCTCATCGCGTTCGGCCGCGGCGAATGGCTGGGCGTCGGGCTCGGCGCCTCGGTCGAGAAGCTGTTCTATCTGCCGGAAGCACACACCGATTTCCTGCTGGCAGTGATTGCCGAGGAACTCGGCTTCGTCGGCGTCTGCGTGGTGGTCGGCCTGTTCGCGCTGCTGGTGCAGCGCTGCTTCGCCATCGGCCGCCAGGCCCTGGTACTCGGCCGGGTATATGCCGGACTCGTCGCCCAGGGCGTCGGCATCTGGCTCGGCGTGCAGGGCTTCATCAACATGGGCGTGAACATGGGCCTGCTGCCGACCAAGGGGCTCACGTTGCCGCTGATGAGCTTCGGCGGCTCGGGCATCGTCGCCAACTGCCTGGCGCTCGGCGTCCTGCTGCGGGTCGATTGGGAGAATCGACGTCTCATGCGGGGGCAGGCCACATGAGCACGTTGCTGGTCATGGCAGGCGGCACCGGCGGCCACATCATGCCCGGACTGGCGGTGGCGGAGCACCTGCGCGCGCAGGGCTGGCGCATCGCCTGGATGGGGCATCCCGACGGCATGGAGGCGAAACTGACTGCCGGGCGGGGCTACGAAATGGCCTGGGTGCGCTTCTCCGCTCTGCGCGGCAAGGGCCTGCTGCGCGCGGCAATGCTTCCGTACAACCTCGTGCGCGGATTCGCCCAGGCCTGGACGCACCTGGGGCGCATTCGTCCCGACGTCGTGCTGGGTCTGGGCGGTTACATCAGCTTCCCGGGCGGCATGATGGCGGCGCTGCGCGGCATTCCCCTCGTCCTGCACGAGCAGAACTCGGTGGCGGGCCTGGCCAATCGCGTCCTGGCCGGCGTGGCCGACCGCATCCTGACCGGCTTCCCCGACGTTCTTGGGCGCGGTGCCTGGGTCGGTAACCCGGTGCGGCCCGAGATCGCCGCGCTGCCGCCGCCGTCGCAGCGCTACACCGGGCGCGAGGGGCCGCTGCGCCTGCTGGTGGTGGGTGGCAGCCTCGGCGCACAAGTCCTCAACGAAACCCTGCCCAAGGCACTGGCCCTGATGCCGGAGGCAGAGCGGCCGGCGGTGGTGCACCAGGCCGGCGAGAAGCACCTGCCGATGCTGAAGAGCCAGTACATCTCGGCGGGCGTGGCGGCCGACTGCGTCGCCTTCATCAACGACATGGCGGGTGCCTACGAGTGGGCCGACCTGGTGATCTGTCGGGCTGGTGCGCTGACCGTGGCCGAACTGGCGGCGGCCGGCGTGGCCAGCCTGCTGGTGCCGTTCCCGCATGCGGTGGATGACCACCAGACCTCGAATGCGCGCTTTCTCGGCAATGCCG
>CAYTFA010000192.1:0-4819 GCA_964436755.1 uncultured Rhodocyclaceae bacterium
CTGGTGGCCCTTGGAGGCGAAGAAGTCGAGGAATTTCTGGCGGATTTCGGAGCTTTTCATCGGGGACGGCACGCGGCTGGACGAAAAGGCATGATTTTACGCGATGCCCGTGCCGCCCAAAAGAAAAAAGCCCGCGCGAGGCGGGCTTGGGTGATGGCCGGAGGCCTTACTTGCGGCCCGGGCGGTCCTTCTTGCCGTCGTGGTTGAGATCATGCTGGCGATCGTGCTTCTGACGATAAATGCGCTTGCTTTCGACGTTCTGGGCGTGCTGGATGCGGGTGCGCTCCTTCTTGGTGACGACGCCGTCGGCCTTGGCCTTGTCTTCCATCTTCTGCACGCGCTCCTGGCCCTTTTCGAGACGCCCTGCTTCACGCTGCGTCAGCTGGCCGGACTGCACGCCCTGCTGGATCCGCGCATCCTGGTTGGCCTGGCGCTTGTCGATGCCGGGCGTGGCGGCCGGGTCCTTGGCCGGCGCGGTCTGCGCCAGGACGGGAAGGGAAAAGGCGGCAAGTACCGCGATCAGCAGACTGGACTTGGTTTTCATTCGATGCTCCTCGGTTTGGAATGGGACAGCCCCATGCGCCGAATAACGCCGGCCCGGCAAAGCCGCTGACAGGACAGATGTAAGCGTCCGTAAGTGCCGCTTACATCTCGGAAGGGCTCCAAAGGTCGGGGCGGTCCGTGAATAGGGCCCTGGCGCCGGCCGCGAGCAGGCGCTCACCTTCGGCGCGGTCGTTGACGGTGTAACAGGCAACGATGACCCCGGCGCTGCGCAGTTCGCCGACCTGCTGCGGTGAAATGAGGGCGGCGTCGGCATGCAGGGCAATGGCCCCCACGGCAGCCATGCGCTCGTGCCAGTCGCCAATAACGGCGCCGACCAGCAGGGCGCGCGGCACGTCCGGCGCCACTTCGGCCGCCGCGCGCAATGCCCGCTCGGAAAAGGACGAAAGCAGCACGTTTGCCCCTGTACGCGCCGCGTGCCGGGCGACCGTGCGACCGGCCTCCGCTTCGTCGCTGCCGGCCGCCGGCTTGATCTCGACATTGGCCCAAAGGCCCAGCCGGGCGCACAGGGCAAGCGCGTCATCGAGGAGCGGCAGGGGTTCGCCGGCAAACGCCGGATGGTGGCGCAAGCCGGCATCGAGCCGCGCAAGCTCCGTCGCGCGACGCCCAATCACGCTGCCGGAACCGTCGGTCGTCCGCTCCAGCGTCGCATCGTGGATGACGACCGGAACGCCGTCGGCGCAAGGCATGGCGTCGAACTCGACGCCCCGGCAGCCGAGGCGGGCGGCGATGCGCAGACCCGCAAGCGTGTTTTCGGGCGCGAGCGCCCCTCCGCAGCGGTGCGCAATGATGCGCGGATAGGTCACTTGCCGCGCGCGGGGGCTGCCTTGGCCGGCGGCGCAATGGCCTCGTTAACCCGGCGTACGGCGATGTCGAGGGCCTCCTTGGCCGGGCGATCGGTGGTCCAGACGAATGCCACCTCCTCGCCGATGAATTCGCGCAGGCGGTCACGGATCGGCCCGTGCTTGGTACGCGCGCCGGCCCGGCGCGCCACTGAAAGGCGCTTCTGGGCGGCGTCGAGCAGGCCCTGCGGGATGCCGGAATCGCGCAGCGCTGCCACGGCGGCGGGCGTCATCGGCAGGTAGCTCGTGGCGTGGACCCATTCCTTCTGCACCTCGGGACGCATCAGGAAGGCGATGAAGCGCGCCGCGAGCCGGTATTCTTCCTTGCGATGGCCGGCCAGCACCCACAATGCCGCGCCGTCGGGGAGCACGTCCGCCGGCTTCGCCGCATAGACGTCGTCGTAGTGCGGAAGCGGCATTACGCCCAGGTCGATCCCGCTACGCACCGCCTCGGCATACAGCGAGGATTCTCCGGTCAGCATCGCGCACTCGCCCGACAGGAACCGTCGGTCTCCTTCCGTCGCCGGACCCGAATAATGAAAGTAACGGCTCTTCTGCCAACTGGCGAGAAGCGCCAGGTGCTTGACATTCACCATGCCGTTGACGAGGACCTTGTCGACATTTCCGGTATGTGCCGTCACGGCTTCGCCAGCCTGGGACGATATATTTTCCGAGTGGATCCAGGCAAAGCGCGAGGTGGTCAGCGGACACTTGCCGCCGTGGTCGTAGATTTCACCGGCGACCTTCTGCAGTTCCCACCAGGTGTTCACCTGCTGGTCGGGGTTAACCCCGGAGGCACGCAAAGCCGCGCGATTGACGTAGAGCACGGGCAGCGACAAGGCGAGCGGCAAAGCCTGAAGCCGCCCGGAAGCGTCGTCTACGGCGTCGGCGACCTGGGGATAGAAATGCGTGGCCTCGAGCTTCTGGCCTCCCTCGCGCATGACTTCGTACAGTGGCCGATAGCGCGGCCGCGTGTCGAAGAAGCGCATTGAATCGTCAGTATTGAGTAAGGCCAGATGGGGCAGTACCTGACGGTGCTCTGTGCCGCGCACGTCCTGCAGCAGCACGCGTCCCTTGCCCTTCTGCTCGTCGTTGAAGCGCAGCACCAGCGTGGCCAGGCTGTCGAGCGCCTTGCCGCTTAGGTCGTGCCGCAAACTGACGTCCTGCGCCTGGGCGGGCAGTGCAACCACATACGCCAGCGCAATCCAGAAAGCCCGCTTCATGCCCTCACCCTCCCAATGCTCGAACGGTAAGTCTAACCGGCCCCGGTGGCCCCGATACGTTGCGCCGACCCGCGATGTGGACTACCCTATGCAACAGGGAGGAACGGGCCCCGGGGACCCGTAGGCACGGCATCATGAACAAGGCACAACGAATCGCTCTGGTCTTCGCCATCGCCAACATCGGCCTGATGCTGCTGTTCCAGCCGTTCGACTATGTATCGCTGCAGCGTGGCGGCGTTCCGACCTTCGACGGATTCTACTTCGCCTTCGGCGCGCATCAGAACCGCGTGGCCAACGCGAACTTTCTTGCGCTCGAGATCGTCGTCGTTCTCATCAATGCGTGCATCGCCATGCTGCTGCTGCGCAACCCGCCGGCGCGCAAGCTGGAGCGCCCGGGCGGCAACCGGCGCCAGCGCGCGGTGCTGACCCTGATCGGATTCAACCTCGTGCTTGCCCTGCTCTTCCCCCCGTTCGAGGTTTTTTCCGCGATCAGCCAGGCGGCGCTGCCGACCTTCGAGGGGTTCTATTTCCTGTTCGCGGACAACTCGCAGCGGCAGATCGTGATGCCCATTCTCTACATCGAAGTCGCGCTCATCCTGGCCAACGGCGGCCTGCTCTGGCTGCTGTTCAAGGACAAGTCCGCGGACGACGCCTCGGCCGCCCAGATTCGCGCCCTGGCCCAGCGCGTGCGCGAAGCCCAGCGCCGCTAACGGCCCGGAAGCGGTTGTTTCGGGCATTTTCTTCGGTATAATCCGCCGCTCTCAAGCGCCCGTAGCTCATCTGGATAGAGTACTTGGCTACGAACCAAGGGGTAGGGAGTTCGAATCTCTCCGGGCGCGCCAGGCACAACGACAGGCGGGCGACCCGAAAGGGCCGCCCGCCTTTCTTCATGGGTTCCGGCACCGGACATCGGAAATCGGGAAGCGCATGCCCATAGACACCCGAATCGCCACCTGGAACGTCAACTCGCTCAAGGTGCGACTGCCGCACGTGCTCGACTGGTTGTCGGCGAATCCGGTCGACGTCCTGTGCCTGCAGGAAACCAAGCTCGAAGAGCGGGCCTTTCCGCATGCCGAGCTGGAAGCTGCGGGATATCACGCCGTGCACAGCGGCCAGAAGACCTACAACGGCGTTGCCATACTTTCCCGTGAGCCGGCGCAGGACGTCCAGTCCGGCATTCCCGGGTTTGCCGACGAGCAGAGGCGTGTGATCGCCGCCACCGTCGGCGGATTGCGCGTCGTCTGTGCCTATATGCCGAACGGACAGGCCGTCGGCTCGGACAAGTATGAATACAAGCTGCGCTGGCTCGCCGCGCTGACCACCTGGCTGCGCACCGAGCTCGCGCGCTGCCCACGACTCGCGCTGCTGGGCGACTTCAACATCGCTCCGGACGACCGGGACGTCCACGATCCGGCGGCATGGCGCGACCAGATCCTGTGCAGCGAGGCGGAGCGCGCCGCATTCCGCGGACTCGTCGAGCTCGGTCTGGCCGACGCCTTCCGCCTTTTTCCCCAGCCCGAGAAGACCTACTCCTGGTGGGACTACCGGCAGCTCGGTTTCCGCCTCAACCGCGGACTGCGAATCGACCATGTGCTGCTCTCCGCCGCCCTCGCCGCCGAATGTCGTGCCTGCGCAATCGACAAGGCGCCACGCAAGCTCGAGCGCCCATCGGACCACGCGCCGGTAGTCGCCACCCTGGCGGTGCCGGCATGAGCACGACCCGGCTCCGATCGCTCTACCCGGTGATCGACCGCCTGCCGGAGCGGCTCGCGCAGCAAGTCGAGGCTGCCGTGCAAACGCTGGACCTTGCCGCCGGCACCGTGGTGTTCGACGAACGGCAACCCTGTCGCGGCTTCCCCTTCGTACTCGGCGGGGCGATCCGCGTCGCCAAGCGCAGCAGCGGAGGCCGCGAGCTGCCGCTCTACCGTGTCCTGCCGGGCGAGAGCTGCATCATCACCTCGAGCTGCCTGCTCGGACACAGCGATTACAACGCTCGCGGCATCACCGAAGGCGAGACACAGCTCGTGCTGCTGCCGCGGCCGCTGTTCGACGAATTGATCGCCACTCCGGCCTTCCGCGATTTCGTCTTCGCCCTGTTTTCCGAGCGCATGGCCGACCTCATGCAACTCGTCGAGGAAGTGGCCTTTCGCCGCCTCGACCAGCGCCTCGCTGCCCTCCTGCTCGGCAAGGGTC
>CAYTFA010000193.1:0-4802 GCA_964436755.1 uncultured Rhodocyclaceae bacterium
ATAGCTGGTGGACTTCGTCGATCACGTAGACCTTGTAGCGGCCGACCGTCGGCGCGTAGGTCGCCCGCTCGAGCAGCTGGGTCATGTCGTCAACGCCGCGATTGGAGGCCGCGTCGAGTTCGATGTAATCCACGAAGCGGCCACCGTCGATCTCGGTGCATGCCGCGCAGGTGCCGCAGGGCTGCGACGAGACGCCGGCCTCGCAGTTGAGCGCCTTGGCCATGATGCGCGCCAGGGTGGTCTTGCCGACGCCCCGCGTTCCCGTAAACAGATAGGCGTGGTGCAGCCGGTTCTGGTCCAGCGCGTGGGTCAGTGCGCGCACGACGTGCTCCTGCCCCACGAGGGTGGCGAAGGACTTCGGACGCCACTTGCGGGCCAGGACCTGGTAGCTCATGCGCTGATTTTATCAGGGGCCTGCGGCGGGACGCGCCGCCGCGCGGCGTAGGGAAAGGTGCGGCGAGCCCGACCCCCGGCACTTGCGGAAAACGGCTGTGGCTGCTTCCTTCCGGACCTGACCAGGTTCACCACCCCGCAATGCGGGGAGACCCGCCGCGCGCCGATTCTAGCAGCTTTGCCCTAGCCGCCGCCGCGCTGGTAGTACAGCGTAAACCGCTGCATGAAGGCATCCTCTTCGGCAGGACTGAGACCCTCGAACTCGACTTCGACCCGATGCCTGTCGAGGCGAACGCTGCCGATCTCGAGCGGCGCGATCCGCGTCAGACGCAGGCTCCAGCGGTCTCCGACAAAGCGGTCGCCTGCCACGGTCCAGGCGTCTCCTCCGACGGCCTGCGGCAGCAAGCGCAGAAAATCCTCGCGGCTGATCGTCGCGTCGTAACTCCGCGGAAACCTCATCCGCCGGCCACGGGCGGCCAGATTGCCAGGGTTTCGCCTTCGCGCAGCGCGCGCGACGCGCGCTCTTCCGGTGCCACGTAGGTGCCGTCAACCAGGACAAGCTTGCACATGGCCGGCGGCAGGTGGAAGCGATCGATCAGCGCCTGCGGCGTGGTGCCCTCGGCGACCTCGAGCTGAAGGCTGTTCGTACGCTTGGCTTCGGGCGGCAGAAAATCGGAGAGCGTTGCGAACAGCTTGAAGGTGATCTTCATCGCACGGGCATGGCCCCGTGGCCCGGAATCGCATGCTCGTGGCGGACCGAGGCGAGGTAGGCATCCATGAACAGGCTGGGGTCGTCGAGCAGCCGGCCCTTCCATTCGCCGAGGGGTATCCGTGCCTGGATCAGTCCGCGCAGGGCTCCCATGTGCTCGGTGAATCCAATGCTCGTGGCGCCGACCAGTACGTCACCGTGGAACTGCAGCGACAGGTACTTGTACGCAGCCTCGTCGGAAAACTCGACGCCCTCGCCGCCCTCGACGCCGGCCCACTGGCCGAAGGAACCGGAAATGAGGCCAAGCGTATCGAGCACGTTCATCGCCAGGCTGCCGGCGAACGTGCCGTGGCCGCCCGCCATGTTGGCCGCCGCGATCCGTCCCTGCTCCACCGCGTTGGGCTGGATGGCATTGACCAGCGGTTTGCCGGAGACTCGCTCGCGCGCCTCGGCGACGTCGCCGGCGGCGAAGACGCCCGGCAGGTTGGTCCGCATGTGCTCATCGACGACGATCCCGCTGTCGATGGCGATGCCGCTGCCTTCGAGGAAGTCGATGCCCGGCTTCACGCCGACCACGCTCAGGTAGATGTCCGCGGGCAGCACCTCGCCCGTGGTCAGCGTCACCTTCAGGGCGCCGCCGTCGCGGTCGATGCGTGCCGCCTGGGTCTTGCCCATCACGCGCACGCCATGGGAGCGGCACCAGTTGGCAATCATGTCGCTCGCCTTGGGCGGCATCATGCGCGACACCATGCGGCCGCTGCGCACCAGCACCGTGAGGTCGGCGCCGCGCGCCACCAGCCCCTTGATGATGATGCAGCCGACGAAGCCGGCACCCATCTGCACGATGCGGGCGCCGGGCCGCAGGTCGGCCATCAGCGCGCGCGCATCGGCGAGTGTCCAGCAGGTATGCACGCCGGGCAGGTCGATGCCATCGAGCTTCTCGCGCGTCGGCACCGAGCCGGTGGCGATCAACAGGCGATCGTATTCGAGCGACCGGCCGTCTTCCAGACGGACCGAACGTGCCGCCGCATCCAGGCGGACGGCGCGCCCCTTGACGATTTCGATGCGCGCCGCGTGGTAATGCACCGGATCGTGGCGCATGCGCGTGCCGTTCTCGTCGATTTCGTGCGCGAGGAAATAGGGAATCGCCATGCGCGAATACGGTCCTTCACCCTCGCCGTCGAGAACGACGATGGATGCCGTGGCGTCGAGCCTGCGCAACTCCTCCGCCGCCGTGATGCCGGCCGCGCCGGCGCCAATGATCAGATGCTTCACGCGCGTCCCCCGCTTGGTCGATGCCTGCGCCGCCGCTTACGTACGCCGGTGGGTCTGCGCCAGGTAGGCCGTCATGAACTGGGTCGGATTCTGCAGCAGCTTGTCCTTCCACGCGCCCAGGCGGACCCGGCCCTGCACGAGGCCCCGCAGTGCACCGACGTTGTCGGTCCAGCCGATGCTGGTGGCGCCGACCATGACCTCGCCCTTGAACTGGAGCGACAGGTAGCGGAACGCCGCTTCGTCCACCTGCTCGACCCCTTCCCCGCCTTCCGCACCCCACCATTGACCGAAGGAGGTCGAGATCAGACCCAGCGTGTCGAGCACGTTGATTGCCAGTGCACCATGGAAGCGGGCCTTGCCCCCCGCCATGTTGGCGGCCGCGACGCGAGCCTGGTCCGCCGCCGCGGGCTGGATCGCATTGAGCTCGCGCTCGCCGGTGTGGAAGCCGGAGGCCTCGGTGACGTCGCCCGCCGCAAAGATGTTGCGTACATCGGTCTGCATGTGGGCATCGACGTGTACGCCGTGGCCGACCGCGATGCCGCTCCCGGCGAGGAAGCCGACGTTGGGGCGCACGCCGGCGGCGCAGATGACCAGATCGGCCTCGATTGCAACGCCGTTGGCCAGGCTGACCGTGAGCGTATTACCCTTGGCCGCAATGCCCTTGACCGTGGCCCCGACGTGTACCGCCACGCCTTTTTGTTCCACCCAGCGCTGGATCATCTTGCCGGCCTTCTGCGTCATCATGCGCGGCACCATGCGGTCGCCAGCCTCGACGATAGCGAGCTTTACGCCGCGTGACACCAATGCTTCCATGATGATGCAGCCGATGAAGCCGGCGCCGATCTGCAGCACGCGGCTGCCAGGCGCCGCGCGCGCCGCGATGGCGCGCGCATCGGCGAGCGTCCAGCAGGTATGCACGCCGGGCAGGTCGATGCCCGGAATCGGTGGCCGCACCGGCTGGCAGCCGCTGGCGACGAGCAGCCGGTCGTAACCGAGCTCGCTGCCGTCCTCGAAGACGACGTTCTGGCTTTCCGCCTCGATGCGCACCACGCGACCCTGGCGCAGGTGGATGCGGTGCTGCTCGTAGTGATCGCCCGATTTGCGCAGATGGGTACCCTGGTCCGGAATGCTGCCGGTGAGGAAGTAGGGAATCGCCATGCGCGAGTACGGAGCTTCCGGCTCGTCGCCGATCAAGGTGACGTCGGCCTGCGGATCGTGGCGGCGCAAGGCCTCCGCAGCGACGACGCCGGCGGGACCGTTGCCGATGATGACGTGTTTCATGTTCGTGCCCTCAAAAAAGAAAACGCCAAGGCAACCCGAAAGGCGGCCTTGGCGTCGTCGGACGATCTCAGAGCTTCAGCCGGGCCAGGGTCTCCTTTTCGGGGACGCCGGCCTTGTTCCAGCCGCGCACCCGATAGTACTCCGGCATCATCTTGTCGATGCCGGAAACCAGGCCCTTGGCCGGACCGGTCTTGGCCGGTTCGGTCTTGAGGCGGGCCGGCAGGTCGTCGTCCTTGGCGGTGAGGCCGGCAGCCAGGTTGAACTGGCGCTCCAGGTTCCAGATGCGCTCACCCAGTTCGCCGAGGCGCTCCAGCGTCCAGCCGCCATCGCAGGCGGCATCGACCTGCGGCGCGAGGTCGGCCAGCGTCCATGCAAATGTCGTGAACACGCAGGTACCGGACGAGTCGAAGGCGGCGGTGGCATCCTGGAATGCCTTCACCAGCTCGGGTTTGCCCTCGGTGGCGAGCGGATCGGTCTTCACCGGAATGCCCAGCACTTCGGAGGCGACGGTGTACGAACGCAGGTGGCAGGCGCCGCGATTGGACGTCGCGTAGGTGAGGCCCATGCCCTGGATGCCGCGCGGATCGTAGGCCGGGAACTCCTGGCCCTTGACCGACATCGACAGTTCCGGGTGTCCGTACTTCGCCGTCAGGCGCGCGGAGCCGAGGCCGATCTCCTTGCCGAAGCCCTTGCCCTCCGCGGTCATGTGCGCCATGTCGATCAGTGCCTGCGCCGAGCCGAAGGGCGAGTCCATGCCGATCTGCTCCTTGCTCAGCACACCCATGGTGTACAGCTCCATGATGGCGCCGACGGTGGCGCCGAAGGAGATCGGATCCATGCCGTCTTCGTTGCAGATCATGTTGGCCACCGTCAGCGCGTCGAGGTCGTCGACGCCGTTGGCCGCGCCCAGCGACCAGGCCGCCTCGTACTCGAGGCCGCCCGTCGCGCCCCAGTACTTCGGACTGTTCACCACGCTCCAGTGGCCCTTGTCGACCTGCGAGATGCGACCGCAGGCGATGGTGCAGCCGAAGCAGGCGGCATTGGTGACGAGGTTGGACTTGCCGTCGGAGAGGCGCTTCTCGTGCATCGCCTCGCCCGAGATCTTGCGCGCGCCTTCGAACTGCACGTCGCGCGCATTGTGCGT
>CAYTFA010000194.1:0-4782 GCA_964436755.1 uncultured Rhodocyclaceae bacterium
GACGGTAATCGAGTTGTTGTCGGCATCGAGTGCGCGGATCCGGTTCATCCGCGTCAGGGCGACGACCACTTCGCCGCCGATCGGCGTGGCGCCGCCGCAAAGGCCGGTGTTGCCCCCCTGCGGCACGATGGCAGCGCCGGCAGCGGCGCAAGCCCGCACCACGGCAGCGACTTCCGCGGTGCTGCCGGGCCGCACCACGCAATGCGCGGCGCCGGTATAGCGGCCGCGCCAGTCGGTGCAATAGGCTGCCATGTCGGCCGGCGTCGCCAGCACGTGCGCCGGGCCGACGGCGGCACGCAGGGCGTCGAGCAGGACGTCGCTCACGGCGCGGCCACCGTCGCGTGCAGGTCATGCACGTCGCAATCGACGACATGCACCTCGGCGAACTCGCCGATTTCGAGCTCGTGACCGTCGGCGACGTACACCAGGCCATCGACGTCGGGTGCGTCGCCTTGCGAGCGGGCGATGGCGCCATCCTCGTCGATTTCGTCGACGAGGACCCGGATGCGGCGCCCGATCATGCGTTCCAGGCGCTGGGTGGAAATGTCCTCCTGGTGGCGCATCAGGCGCGCCTTGCGCTCCTCGCGCACCTCCTCCGGCAGGGCGCCGGGCAGCGCGTTGGCGGCAGCGCCCGCGACCGGCGAATACGAGAATGCGCCGACGCGGTCCAGCTGCGCCTCGTCGAGGAAGTCGAGCAGTTCGTTGAACTCGGCTTCGGTCTCGCCCGGGAAGCCGGTGATGAAGGTGGAGCGGATGGCAAGGTCCGGCACTTCCCTGCGCCAGGCCGCGATGCGCTCGAGCACCTTCTCGCTCGCGGCCGGTCGCTTCATGGCCTTGAGGATGCGGCCGCTGGCGTGCTGGAAGGGCACGTCGAGGTAGGGCAGGATTTTTCCTTCCGCCATCAACGGGATCAGGTCGTCCACACTGGGATAGGGATAGACGTAATGCAGGCGCACCCAGATGCCCAGCTTGCCGAGTTCGCGGCACAACTCGAGGAGCCGCGTCTTCACCGGGCGTCCGCCATGGAAGCCGGTGCGGTACTTGACGTCGACGCCGTAGGCGCTGGTGTCCTGCGAGATCACCAGCAGTTCCTTGACCCCTGCCGCGGCCAGCACCTCGGCCTCGTGCAGGACCTCGCCGACCGGGCGCGAGACCAGGTCGCCGCGCAGCGAGGGGATGATGCAGAAGCTGCAGCGATGGTTGCAGCCTTCGGAAATCTTCAGGTAGGCGTAGTGGTCCGGCGTCAGGCGGACACCCTGGGGCGGCACCAGGTCGACGAAGGGGTCATGTACGGGAGGCAGGTGCGCATGCACGGCCTCCATGACCTCCTGCGTGGCATGCGGCCCGGTCACGGCGAGCACCTTCGGGTGCACGCTGCGCACGACGTCGTTGCCGGCGGCATCCTTCTTCGCACCCAGGCAGCCGGTGACGATGACCTTGCCGTTCTCGGCCAGCGCCTCGCCGATGGCGTCGAGCGATTCCTCGACGGCGGCGTCGATGAAGCCGCAGGTATTTACGACGACGAGGTCGGCGCCGTCGTAGCTGCCCGAGATGGCATAGCCCTCGGCGCGCAGCCGCGTCAGGATCTGCTCGGCATCGGATGCCGCCTTCGGGCAGCCGAGCGAGACGAAGCCGACGGTCGGCACGCGGGGCGTGCGCCGCGTCACTTCTTCTCGGCTTTTTCCTCGGCCTTCTGGTACATGCCGGGGAACATCTTGCGCGTCTGTTCCTGCATGGTCTCCTGCATCTGCTGGAACATCTTCTGGCTCTGCTCGACGTAGGCACCCATCATGTGCTGCATGGCCGGCCCCTGGAACTTGAGGAACTGCGCCCAGAGGTCCTGGCTGTCTGTGGCGGTATCGCCATAGAGCGCCTTGGCCTGCTCCTTGAGCTTGGCCTGCACATCGGTGAAGGCGCGCATGTTGTTCTCGATGTAGGCCCCCATCATGCCCTGCATCGCGTTGCCGTAGAAGCGGATCATCTGCGACAGCATGTCGGAGGAGAACATCGGCGCGCCGCCGGCTTCCTCCTCGAGGATGATCTGCAACAGGATCGAACGCGTCAGGTCCTCGCCGGTCTTGGCGTCGACCACCTGGAAGCTCTCGTGCGCGAGCACGAGCAGCTTGACGTCGGCCAGCGTGATGTAGGTGCTGGTGCGCGTGTCGTAGAGGCGGCGGTTCGGGTACTTCTTGATCAATCGGCTCTGCGTGGCCATGCGATTCCCCTCCTTATAACCATTCTACCGCTGGGGGTAGGATCGCCAAGCCCCGCCGTGCAGGGCCCGGACGATCCTCCGCCACCTGGATCAGGCGAAGTGCAGACCGCCGTTGATGTTGAGTGTCGCGCCGGTCATGTAGGCAGCGACGTCGGAAGCCAGGTAGGAACACAGGCCGCCGATCTCCTCGGGCTTGCACAGCCGCTTCATCGGGATGGTGTCGACGATGCCCTTGAGGATGTCCTCGCGGATCGCCATCACCATCTTGGTCGCCACGTAGCCCGGGGCCACGGCATTCACGGTGACGCCCTTGGCCGCGAGTTCCTGCGCCAGCGCCTTGGTGAAGCCGATCACGCCGGCCTTAGCCGCCGAGTAGTTGGCCTGGCCGGCCTGGCCCTTGACGCCGTTGACCGACGAGATGTTGATGATGCGACCCCAGCCGCGCTCGGCCATCTTGGGAGACACCTGCTTGGTCATGTTGAAGAGGCTGGAAAGGTTGGTGTTGATCACCGCATCCCACTGGTCCTTCTCCATCTTGGCGAAGAACTTGTCGCGGGTAATGCCGGCGTTATTGACCAGGATGTCGATCGGGCCGGCCGCCGCCTCACCTTCGGCGACCATGCGCTGGCAGTCCTCGATCTTCGAAACGTCGCCGGCGACGCAGACGATGCCGGACACCCCGGCCGCCGCCATTTCCTTGAGCCACTCGTCCTTGTTGTCGTAGTCCGGGTGATAGGCCGCGACCAGCTTGTAGCCGTCCTTGGCGAAGGCCTTGCAGATTGCCGTGCCGAGGCCGCCCATCGCGCCCGTTACCAATGCCGTTCTTGTTGCCATTTTGCTGCTCCCTGTGATGCACGAAAAAACCTTGCGGGCGGGCGCCGCGCTGCAAGCCGAGGCACCCGCCCGGCGGCGTCAGTACATGTGCTGGCCGCCGTTGATCGAGATGTTGGCGCCGGTGACGAAGGCCGCCTCCTCGGAGGCGAGGTAGGCGACGAGGCCCGCCACTTCCTCCGGCTTGCCCAGGCGCGATTGCGCGATGAGCGGCAGGATCTTGCTTTCGAGCACTTCCTGCGGAATCGCCATGACCATCTTGGTGCCGATGTAGCCGGGCGAGATGGTGTTCACCGTGACGCCCTTCTTCGCCACTTCGAGCGCGAGCGCCTTGGTGAAGCCGTGCATGCCGGCCTTGGCTGCCGAATAGTTGGTCTGGCCGAAGGCGCCCTTCTGCCCGTTGACCGAGGAGATGTTGATGACGCGGCCCCAGCCGCGGTCGGACATGCCGTCCATCACCTGCTTGGTCATATTGAACACGGAGTCGAGGTTGGTGTGGATCACCGAATCCCAGTCCGCCTTGGTCATCTTCTTGAACGTCATGTCGCGGGTGATACCGGCGTTGTTGACCAGCACCTCGACGGGGCCCACTTCCTTGTTGACCAGGGCCACGCACTCCTTGCACGAATCGAAGTCGGTGACGTCGCAGGCGTAGGCCTTGAAGCCGTAGCCCATGTCGTTCATGGTGCGCACCCACTCCTTGGCCTTGGTATTGCTCGGGCTGTAGGTGGTCACCACCTTGTAGCCGAGCGCCGCCAGCTTGATGCAGATAGCCTCGCCGAGGCCCCCCATACCACCTGTCACCAGTGCTACTCGCTGCATGTTCCTCTCCTCTGTTTATCGCGGGTTCGGGGCGATTTGTTTCCTGCCGGTGGCCGCACCCCGCATGGCCACCGGCAATTCGATTATGCCTTCTCCTTGACGTAGCGCCCCGGCGCCGGTTCGCCCGGCGGGTAGGCATCGCTGCCCAGGCGCGCGCGCGCCGGCACCTCTCCGCCGGCGTAGCCCTTGAGCCAGCCGGTCCAGACCGGCCACCAGCTGCCCTTGACCTCGCTTGCCGTATCGAACCATTCGTCGGCATTGGCGGTGGTGCTCTCGTTGATCCAGTGGCTGCGCTTGTTCTTGCTCGCCGGGTTGATCACGCCGGCGATGTGGCCCGAGGCGCCCAGGACGAAGGTCGAGGCGCCGCCCAGCAGCGCACGGCTCTGGTAGGCCGACTTCCAAGGCACGATGTGGTCTTCGCGGCTCGCATAGACGAAGCTCGGGATGTCCACGCGACCGAGGTCGGCCCTGACGCCGCACATCTCGAGCCGGCCCGGCACGCGCAGGTTGTTCTCCAGGTACATGTTGCGCAGGTACCAGGCGAGGAAGGGGCCGGGCAGGTTGGTGGCGTCGGCGTTCCAGTAGAGCAGGTCGAAGGCCGGCGGCTTGTTGCCCTTCAGGTAGTTGCCCACCACGTACTGCCAGATCAGGTCGTTGGCGCGCAGCGCGGAGAACACCGCCGCCAGTTCGGAGCCGCGCAGTAGTCCGCCCTTGCCGATGCTGGCCTCGCGCGCCTGCACCGAGGCTTCGTCGACCAGGCAGCCGATCTCGCCGGAGTCGGCGAAGTCGAGCAGCGTGGTGAGCAGGGTCAGCGACTTCACCGAATCATCACCGCGCTGGCGCGCCACCGAAAGTGCCGAGGCCAGGATGGTGCCGCCGACGCAGAAGCCGAGCGCGTTCAGTTCGTCGACGCC
>CAYTFA010000195.1:0-4777 GCA_964436755.1 uncultured Rhodocyclaceae bacterium
CGAGGATGTGGGTGACCGACTCGACGATGCGGCCGAGCCGGTTGCGCCGCCACGCCCAGATTGAGGGGCTGACGAAGTGGATGGTCGGGATGCCGGCACGCTTGAGACGCTTTTCCAGCCACAGGTTGAAGTCAGAGCCGTCGACGCCGATGAATACGTCGGGGCGTTCGTCGAGCAGGCGGCGCAGCAGTTGCCGGCGCATGCGGGTGATGGCGCGGTAGTGGCGGATTACCTCGGCATAGCCGCGCACGGCCAGCATCTCCGCCGGCCACAAGGACTTGAATCCTTCGCGTTGCATCTTGGGTCCGCCGATGCCGAGAAAGCCGGTATCGGGTAGGCGGACCTTGAGGGCGCCGATCAGGTGGGCCGCCAACTGGTCGCTCGAGGCTTCCCCGGCAACCATGGCGATCTTTGCCGTCAACGCACGATCCCCCGCCCCGGCTCGGCGAGAAAGCGCACGAGCGGCTCCAGTTCAGGGACTGCGGCGGCCTCGCCGGCGATTGCGGCACGCGCATCCTCCAGTGCCAGTCCGGCCTTGTACAGGGTCTTGAAGGCCCGCTTGACGCCAGCCACGGCTTCGGTCGAAAAGCCACGTCGCTTGAGGCCCTCGGCATTGATGCCACGCGGCTCGCCCGGATTGCCGGCCGCCATGACGAATGGCGGCAGGTCCTGGAAAAGGATCGTTCCCATCGCCGTGATGCTGTGGGCGCCTATGCGGACGAACTGGTGCACCACGGTGAAGCCGCCGAGGATTGCCCAGTCCTCCACCCGCACATGCCCGGCCAGCTGGGCATTGTTGGCGAAAATGGTCCGGCTGCCTACCTGGCAGTCGTGGGCGAGATGCACGTAGGCCATGATCCAGTTGTCGTCGCCGAGCCGCGTAACGCCGGCATCCTGCGCCGTGCCGCAATTGAAGGTGCAAAACTCGCGGATGGTGTTGCGATCGCCGATTTCGAGGCGGGTCGGTTCACCGCCGTACTTCTTGTCCTGCGGCTCGGCGCCTATGGAGCAAAACTGGAAGATGCGGTTGTCGCGGCCGATCCGGGTATGCCCTTCCACGACCACATGCGGACCGATCGTCGTGCCGTCGCCGACCTCGACATGTTCGCCGACGATCGAATAGGCGCCAATGCTCACACCAGCCCCTAGCCGGGCGCCGGGATGGACCAGCGCGGTGGGGTGAATGCTCATTGCGGCGTCGGCCGCACGGCGCACATGAGGGCGGCTTCGGCGGCCAGTTGACCGTCCACGCGTGCCGCCGCCTTGAATTTCCAGATGCCGCGCTTGCTGGCCTCGAGCGTGACCTCGATCACCAGCTGGTCGCCGGGTCCGACCGGCTTCTTGAAGCGCGCCTCGTCGATGCCGACGAAGTAATACACGGAGCGGTCGTCCGGCTTGGTGCCCATGGTGCGAAACGCCAGGATGGCCGCCGACTGCGCCATCGCTTCGACGATTAGCACGCCCGGGAAGACCGGATGATGCGGATAGTGGCCAGGGAAATAGGGCTCGTTGACACTGACGTTCTTCAGCGTGGTGATGCGCTCGCCCGGCGTGACGCTAAGCACGCGATCGACAAGCAGGATCGGATAGCGGTGCGGCAGGTAATCGAGGATCCCGTGGATATCCATGCCCGTACCGGCGACGCCGCCGCCGTTGTCTGCTTCGCTCATGACTGCTTCTCCAGTGCGGCAAGCCGCTGTTCGAGGCTGCGGATTCTATCGGCCATCGCATCGAGATGGCGCAGCCTTGCGAAATTGCGCAGCCACTCGCCGTGCTCTAGGAAGGGAATGGCCCCGCTGTAGGTGCCCGCGGCGGAAATCGACTTGGCGACCAGGGTGCCGGCGGAAATGTTCACGTCATCCGCAACCTGCAGATGCCCGAGGATGATCGACCCGCCGCCCACGGTGCAGCGTGCACCTATGGTTGCGCTACCCGCAATCCCGACGCACCCGGCCATCGCCGTGTGGGCACCGATCCGCACGTTGTGGCCAACCTGGATCTGATTGTCGAGCTTGACGCCATCCTCGATCACGGTGTCGCCAATCGCGCCGCGATCGATCGTGGTGCCGGCACCTATCTCGACGTCATCCCCGATCAACAGGCGCCCGGTCTGCGGGATCTTCAGCCACTGTCCACCGTCCTCCCGCGCGAAGCCGAATCCGTCGGCACCCAGCACGGCGCCCGCATGCACTAGCCCGCGCCTGCCGATGCGGGTTCCGGGATAGACGACGACTCCGGAACACAGATGCGTTCCGGCACCGACGATCGCGCCGGCGCCGACGCTGCAGTTGGCTTCGATGACTGCGTCCTCGCCCACGCGGGCGCCGGGGCCCACCCAGGCGTTCGCGCCTATGCTCGCCGTAGCGGAAACCTCGCCCTCGACCACCGCACTCGGGTGGACGCCCCTTGGAAACGCCGCCGGCGGGTTGAGCCACTGCGCCACGCGTGCATAGTAGAGATAAGGCTGCGGCGTCAGGATGGCTGCCGCCGGTCCCGGCAGCGCGGGAGGCGCCATGATGACTGCGGACGCCCGAGTCGACGCCACCTGGGCACGATATCGCGGGTTGGCCTGGAAGGCCAGGTCTCCCGGCCCCGCCTGTTCGAGCGTTGCGATCCGCCCTATCGTCGTGGCACCGTCGCCGACCAGTTCCCCGCCCAGGCGGGCGACGATCTCATCGAGCCGCAGCGCCACGTCACGCGGCTTACTTGCCGTCGCCCAGCGCCTTGATCACCTTGTCGGTGATGTCGATGCGCGGACTGGCGTAGACCGCCTCCTGGAAGATGATGTCGAACTTCTCGGCTTCCGCAACCTGCTTGATGACCTTGTTGACGCGCTCGAAGATCGATGCCATTTCCTCGTTCTGGCGCTGGCTCAGGTCCTCGCGGAATTCGCGCTGCTTGCGCTGGAAGTCGCGGTTGAGTTCGGCGAACTCGCGCTCCTTGGCCCGCCGCTCGCTCTCGGCCATCGTCACCGAATTCTTGTCGAGCGACTCCTGCAGCGTCTGCAGCTGCTTCGCCATGCGCTGCAACTCCTGGTCGCGCACCTCGAAGTCCTTCTCGATCTTCTTCTTCGCCTTGGCAGCCTGGGGTGCCTCGTTGAGGATCTTCTGGCTATTGACGAAGCCAATCTTGCCTTCGGCCAATGCACCGCCAGCCAGGGCAAGCAGGGCCAAAGTTGCTATGAGATGTTTGTTGAACATGGCAATCTCGCTGACGAGGGATATCAAAAGACGGAGCCCATCTGGAACTGCAGGCGCTGCACCTTGTCTTCCGGCTTCTTGTTGAAGGGATTCGCCCATGAAAACTTGAGCGGACCCATGGGTGAGTTCCAAGCCAGCGCCGCACCACCGCTATAGCGCAGACTGCCGAAACTGAACTTGCTGTCGTAGCCCCAGACATTGCCGGCATCGACGAATGCCGACAGGCGCATCGAGTTGTCGTTGCCCATGCCCGGGACAGGAAAGAGTAACTCGGCATTGCCAACCAGGCGCTTGCTGCCCCCAAGAGGCGAATCGTTAACGGGATCTCGCGGCCCCAAGGATCCCGACTCAAAACCACGCACCGAACCTATACCACCTGCATACAGGTTCCTAAAGAACGGCAACTCTTTTCCATTGTAGCCCTTCGCAATGGCGATATCGCCATTGAGCGCAAGTGTCACCTTGCGCTCAATGGGAAGAAACACCTGATGCTGGTAGTTTGCCTTCCAATAAGGAGCGGTACTGCCAGGAAGTGCCAGTTCAAAGCCCGCTCTTCTCACGGTGCCACTGGTCGTCATCACGGCGCTATCTCTTTTGTCTTTCGCCCAACCTACGTTCGTAACCAGTGTATTAGCAACGCTTCCATACGTGTTCACGTAGTCTTGATATCGTTGCGGACTATTGGCATCCACTTGGAGATCAGAGCGATCAAAGGAAAGGCCGAGGTTTACATAGTCATCTTCAGCGATGGGGAGGCCCCACCGACCACCACCGCCAAATGCCTTCGAACCGAATGAACCAATTGCCAACGAGCTAGTATCAACCTTACGATAGTAAACGTCGAATCCTTGGCTTACGCCGTCTATCGTGAAATACGGGTCGGTATGAGAAAGAGAATAAACCTTGTTCGATTTGCTAGTGCTTACCTGAACACCGACATGTTTGCCACTGCCGAAGAGATTCTGCTGCGTTACTGCACCCTGCACAGTCACTTTTTCGGAACTCGAAAAACCGGCACCAAGTAAAATATTTCCGGTCGGTTTTTCTTTGACCTTGATCTCCATGTCTACCTGGTCCGTAGTTCCGGGAACCGGAGGCGTCTCCAAAGTGACCTCATCGAAATAGCCAAGGCGATCGACACGAGTTCGTGATCTGTTGATCTTCTCGCCGTCGTACCAGGCCGACTCGATCTGGCGCAGTTCGCGCCGGATCACCTCGTCGCGCGTACGTGTATTGCCACTTACATTGATCCGCCGAACATAGACGCGCCGGCCCGGATCGATGAGCACGGTGAACGCCACCTGCCGCTTCTCCTTGTCGAGCTCAGGAGCCGCGTTCACGTTGGCAAACGCGTAGCCTTCATTACCCAGCCTCTCGCTGATGGCCTTTGTCGATTCGTTCAACGCCTCGCGCGAAAAGACTTCGCCGGGCTTGATCTTAACCAAGGCAGCCAACTCCGTCTCAGGCACGAGCATCTGCCCGGCCAGCTTGACCGAAGAAACCGTATAGCGGTCACCCTCGGTAATGTTGACGGTGATGTAAATGTCCTGCTTGTCGGGCGAAATCGAAACCTGCGT
>CAYTFA010000196.1:0-4769 GCA_964436755.1 uncultured Rhodocyclaceae bacterium
CGGCGGCGAAGGCCTTTTCCGAGCCGGTGATGACGATGCAGCCGATGGCGTCGTCGGCTTCGAAACCGTCGAGCGCAGCACCGACCTCGTCGATCAATGCATCGCTGAGTGCGTTGAGCGCCTTGGGCCGGTTGAGCGTGATCAGGCCGACCTTGCCCCGGGTTTCGACGATGATGTTGGCGTAGCTCACTGGGTGTTCTCCTGGCGGGGATTGGCAATGGCGGGGGCGGGCTTGAGCGAAGCGCCGGGTGCGGCGGCGCCCGGCGCGCCGGCAGCATCCTTGTTCCGCGGCTGGATCACGGCGCGTACGCGTTCGCCGCTGCCGGGCTGGGCGCGGGTGCCGTTGGGGCCGCTGGTGACGAAGTAGCGTTCGCTGCGCGCGTCGTAGGAGATGAACTGGCCGCGCACTTCGTCGAGCCCGCTCTTGACCCAGGCGCGATTGAAGAACTCCGTGCGCTCGCCCTTGGCGTCGTGCTCGATGCGCTCGGCCTCGCCCTCGATGTAGTCGTCCTGGCCTTCGCGCTTCTGGCGGAAGCGAGGCGGAGTGCTTGCCGTCCCGGTGGCGACGCCGCGCTGGTAGCCGTCGTCGTCCTGGGTGACGACGATGCGCTCGGCGCGGATTACCAGCGTGCCCTTGACCAGCTGCACGTTGCCTTCGAAGACCTGCACCTTCTTGACGTCGTCGACGGAGACGCGGTCGGCCTCGATATTGACCGGCTTGTCCTTGTCGGCCTTTTCCGCGAGCGCAGGAAGCGAGGCAAGCGCCAGCACGGCTGCCGCGATGCGTAGGATCGGTTTCATGGTGTGTTGCCCTGGTTGCGATGGAGAGTGCCGGTGACGCGGCCGCGCAGCACCGTGACGCCCGTGCGGTTGTCGACCTGGAGCCCGGTGCCGTTAAGCACGCTGCGTCCCTGGGTGATGACGACGGGGTCGTTGCTATAGCCGCGCTCGTCGTCGGGGAAGGTCTTCAGCATTCGCGTCGCCATTACCGTCGGAGCGCCGCCGGCCTCGCGCGCCTGCCGAACCACGCGCACGTCGCCGACCAGGTCGACTTCCTTGCCGTCGCGGCCGATGTAGGCCATGTTGGCGGAAACCTGGGTCGGTGGAACCTGGTGGTAGGTGAGGCGCGGTGCCGAGACGACGCTGGTGTCGTCGTCGGGGTGATGCTGCAGGCGCTCGGCGACCAGCGTGTGTTGCAGGCGTCCGTCGACATCGAAGCGGCGCACCTGAAATCGCTCGACCCAGTAGTCGGGGTCATGCCGCGCGGGTCCGCGCGGGTTGTCGCCCTGGATGACGCGGTTGAGCCAGTAGGTCAGCGCGGCGAGCAGGATCAGCATCGCCAGCGGAAACAGCGAGGCGGCGCGATCCCTCATGCGAGGTACTCGGCCATGGCGGCGTCCCATTTGCCTTGCGCCCGCAGCAGCAGGTCGCACAGTTCGCGCACGGCGCCGCGACCGCCGCCGGCGCTGGCGACCCAATCCACGCGGGCGCGCACCTCCTCGTGGGCATCGGCGGGTGCGGCCGAGAAGCCACAGGCACGCAGCACGGGCAGGTCGACCACGTCGTCGCCCATGTAGGCGGTACGCGCCAGGGTAATGCCACGCCGCGCCGCAATTTCGCCGAGCAGGGTGCGCTTGTCCTCAACGCCCATGTGCAATTCATCGATGCCCAGGTTGGCGGCGCGCAACTCGAGCGCACGCGAGCTGCGCCCGCTGACGATGGCGACTTCGATGCCGGCCCGCTGCAGCATGCGCAGGCCATGGCCGTCGAGGCTGGAGAAGGCCTTGACCTCATCGCCGCCGGGCCCGAAGTAGAGCGCGCCGTCGGTCAGCACGCCATCGACGTCGAGGCCGACGAGGAGGATTTGCGCGGCCTTGGCGGCCGCCGTGGCGGGCATCGACGCCATCACACGACCTTGGCGCGGAACAGGTCGTGCATGTTGAGGGCGCCGCAGAGCGCGCCCGCGTCATCGACCACCAGCAGCTGGTTGATCTTGTTGATCTCCATCATCTCCACCGCCTCGACGGCGAGCCGGCGCATGCCGATGCTGCGCGGCTGCCGGGTCATGACGCGTGCCACGGCGACTTCGCGCAGGTCACCATGGCGCTCCATGGCGCGGCGCAGGTCGCCGTCGGTGAAGATGCCTGTAATGCCCCCGCCGCCGTCGAGCACGACGACCATGCCCATGCCTCCCAGGGTCATCGCGGCCAGGGCTGCCGGAACGGGCGTGTCCTCGGGCAGCGTCGGCACGTCGGTGCGCATCACGTCGCCGACGTGGGTGAGCAGCTTGCGCCCGAGTGCGCCGCCGGGGTGCGAGCGGGCGAAGTCCTCGGCGCCAAAGCCGCGCGCATCGAGCAGCGCGACGGCGAGCGCATCACCCAGGGCCAGCGCCGCCGTCGTGCTGGCGGTGGGCGCCAGGTTGAGCGGGCAGGCTTCCTGGTCGACGCGGGCGTCGAGGTGGACGTCGGCCTCCAGTGCCAGCGAGGAAGTCTCGTTGCCTGTGATGGCGATCAACTTGCCGCCGAGCCGCTTGACCAGGGGCACGATGGTGAGCAGTTCGTCGTTCTCGCCGGAGTTGGATATGGCGATCAGCACGTCGTCGCGCGTGATCATGCCGAGGTCGCCGTGCACCGCCTCGGCGGCGTGCACGAAATAGGCCGGCGTGCCGGTGCTGGCAAACGTGGCGGCGAGCTTGCGTGCGATGTGGCCGGACTTGCCGATGCCGCTGACGACGACGCGGCCACGGCTGGCGAGGATCAGTTCAACTGCGGCGGCGAAGGCATCACCGAGCCGTCGCGCCAGCGCGGCCACCGCGGCAGCCTCGATCTCGAGCACCTGGCGACCCATGGCCGCCGCCCGTCCGGGTTCGCGGATGGGCGCCGGGACCGGCGTCGGGAGCGGCTTGACGGCTTGGTTCATCGCGGACGGCCGTTTATGATGGAGCCAAATTATAGCAACCGCGCGGCCGGGCCCCGGCCGCGCTGCCGCGGACCGCACCCGACATGACCGAGACCCTGCCGTTGATCCTGTTGCTGCTCGCCGCCGCGGTCGTCGCCGTCGTCGTCTTTCGCGTCATCGGACTGCCGCCGGTGATGGGCTACCTGCTGGTGGGCGCCGCGCTCGGGCCGCGCGCTGCCGGCTGGGTGCCGGACACGGAGCAGACGCGGCACCTGGCCGAGTTCGGCGTCGTCTTCCTGATGTTCAGCATCGGCCTCGAATTCTCGCTGGCGCGGCTTTACAGCATGAAGCGCATCGTCTTCGGGCTCGGGCTGCTGCAGGTTTGCGTGACGGTGCTGGTGGCCACCGTGCTGGCCCGGCTCGCCGGCATCCCCTGGCTGGCCGGCCTGGCGCTGGGAGGTGCGCTGGCGATGTCCTCGACGGCCGTACTCTCGAAGCTCCTCGCCGAGCGCGCCGAACTCGACGCGCCGCACGGGCGCGAAGTGATCGGCGTGCTGCTGTTCCAGGACATCGCCGTGGTGCCGCTGCTGGTACTGATCCCGGCACTCTCGCAGCCGCTGGAGGCGATGGCGGAAGCGCTGCTGCTGGCGGCGCTGAAGGCCGCGGTCCTGCTCGCCCTGGTGCTCTTCCTCGGCCAACGGCTGTTGTCGGCCTGGTTCTACCTCGTGGCGCGGCGCAAGTCGGCCGAGCTGTTCATGCTCAACGTGCTGCTCGTCACGTTGGGGCTGGCGTGGCTTACCGAACTGGCCGGGCTGTCCTTGGCGCTGGGCGCCTTCACGGCCGGCATGCTGATCGGCGAGACCGAGTATCGCTACCAGGTCGAGGAGGACATCAAGCCCTTCCGCGACGTGCTGCTCGGCCTCTTCTTCGTGGCCATCGGCATGCGCCTCGATGTGCCGCAGATTGTCTCGTCGTGGCTTCCCGTCGGCGCGATCCTTGTCGCGCTAATCGGCAGCAAGCTGGCCATCGCCGGTGCGCTGTCGCGCCTGCTCGGCAGCGCACCGGGCACTGCGCTGCGCAGCGGCCTCTGGCTCTGCGCCGGCGGCGAGTTCGGTTTCGTCATCCTCGCCCGCGGCGGCGACGTCGGCCTGCTCGACGCAGCCACGCTGCAGCCGGTGCTGGCCGCACTGGTGCTGTCGCTGCTGCTGGCGCCGCTCATCGTGCACTTCTCCGACCGGCTGGTGTTCCGCTTCGTCGCCTCGGAATGGCTGATGCGTTCGATGCAGCTTACCCAACTGGCCGCCCAGTCGCTGGCCGCCGACAAGCACGCCATCCTCTGCGGCTACGGGCGCACCGGCCAGCACCTGGCGCGCTTCCTCGAAGCCGAAGGGATTTCCTTCATGGCGCTCGACCTCGATCCCGAGCGCGTGCGCGAAGCCAGTGCCGCGGCGGAACCGGTCTCCTACGGCGATGCGTCGCGCAAGGAGACGCTGCTGGCGGCGGGCCTGGCGCGCGCCAGCGTGGTTGTGGTCACCTTTGCCGACATCGAGGCCAGCCTGCGCGTGATCCATCGCGTGCGCGAACTTCGTCCCGACGTGGCCATCGTTTCGCGTGCGCGCGAGCAGGACGACGTCGAGAAGCTCTATGCGGCGGGTGCCGCCGAAGTGGTGCCGGAGGCGCTCGAGTCGAGCGTGATGCTGGCGACACATGCGCTGGCGCTTTCCGGCATCCCGATGCACAAGGTGATCAAGCGCCTGCGCGAAATGCGCGAGCACCACTACGCGCTGCTGCGCGGCTTCTTCCACGGCGCCACCGACGCCGGCGCCCATCTGGCGGACGCGGACCAGCCGCGCCTGCATGCCGTGACGCTG